>CAYMTI010000224.1:0-2994 GCA_964393315.1 uncultured Planctomycetia bacterium | reverse complement strand
CCTGATTGGATACACCTAAAAGCGAAATAATAAAAGAAGGAAAAGGTATCGGCATTTTTTTAGCTAAATAGACCATTTGATCGGCTAATGCGTTCTTATCAACAAAAGGTATTTTGTGGGCAAAAGCTGTTATATACCCTATTTTTTCACCTATATCGGGAGCATTTTCAAGAAGAGGTTTAAACTCGAACGCGTATGTGGACCATAAAATAATAAACCCGATAATAAGTATAAAGATCATATCCTTTACCCGCCGAAAAAGGTTTCTTGGAAAATCCCCGGATCCTGCACATTCGACAATAAAGATAAATATATAAAGCGGCACAAGTATCACGGCCGTATGTTTGGATGCCTGTGCCAGACCGAAAGTAACACCGCACATAATACAGCCGATTAAAGTAGAATGCCGCAAAAATCTCCAGAATGTATACACAGCGGCCATTATGAAAAAGGCTCCACCGATATCCGCCATGGCCAGTGAGGAATTTCCAATGACAGCAGGGGAAAAGGTATATAAGAAAAGGGCAAGGATACCCGCTTTAGCGCCGTACAATTCTTTACTCCATCCCCAAACCAGTATAGCTAAAAATACCGAAAGTATTAAAATCGGGAATCTGACCAGAAAGGCTATCTCTTCAAAAAAACTGTTGTAATCATATAAAAAAAGGTGGCCGAAAACAGGGCTGTCATTAGTCTGCCAGGATATATGGTCTATGGGCAGGTCCATATTTACGGTCAACAACGGAATCCCTATAAGCGTTCTGATCAAAGAAGGGGTTGCTGGATTCATCCGATAATCCGCGGTCTTGACATACGAATACCCAGCGGCTATATGATGAGAAACCTCGTCACAGATCAAAGCTTTTTGCCCAATGAACGTAACGGCTGCAAAAACCATCCAGCAGATCAATAATATCACGGCTACGGCTTCAAAAAAATTTTTCATAATATAAATCTTTACAACCTAACATCATTATCCTGAGAACCGCCCTGCAGGATATAATCTATTTCAAATATATCCCGGGGCGAGGTCCTGTCTCGGGAGGCCCTGGCGAAAAATATACGGAAAAAAGCGTCTAAAAGTTTACCCATATTGTATTTTGATTCTCCGCTCTGTCTCTCGTCATGAAGAACTTCTATTTCCTTAATATTCTTGGATACCTTGGGTATAAGCATTGTTATATAAGATTGTCTCTCTTTAAATTCTTCCGCCAGTTTCTTAGCGGTCGGTCTTCTGAAAACTCTGAGCATCGAACCATAATCCTCCAGCCAAACTCCGGTTCTCATAGAAATGATCATATTAACAAAAAAAGAAGGAATGGTCCTGAGAACGGAATCTTTTCTTTTTTTTCTTTTCCCTGAAACTTCATCAAACCCATTATCCAATTCGGCAACTAACCTGGGGATTTCTTCAGGAGGGTTTTGAAGATCCGCGTCCAGGGTTATAACGTTTTCTCCCGACGCTTTTAATAAACCGGCCACTACAGCCGGGTGCTGGCCAAAATTTCTTTTGAAGTTGATAAGTACCACCCGGCTGTCATTCGCACAGAGATCTTTTAATATATACTCTGAATCATCAGTACTTCCATCGTTTATCAAGATAAGTTCATATTCTCCATCCATCGAAGCCATCACTGCGGAAACCCTTTTATACAAACGTACTATATTATCGACCTCGTTATATATGGGAATAACCACTGAGTAATTCAACATCATTCCTTTTAAGTTTATTTTGCGTAATACCGGATTATCTTCCTCACCGCTTTTATCACCGTATCCACATCATATCTGTCCATTTTCGGATAAAGCGGTAGAGATATTATCCTGCGGCTAATATCCGCAGCTACAGGTAAATCCTCGGCATCAAATGAGTATCTTTCCTTATAGTATTTCTGAAGATGAAGGCTTCTGAAATGAATACCCGTACCTATCTTTTCCCTGTTCAAAGCTAACATTATCCTGTCCCTGTCAGCTGAAAGTTTGTCCAGGTCCAGCTTTATGATATAAAGGTGATGAGCGTTCTTAACTATATCGTTTTCTAACGGCAGAATAACCGCGTCCATTGAACTGAAAGCATCATTATATATACTGGTTATGTCCTGCCTTCTTACGATAAACTCGTCCAGTTTTTTCAGCTGATGAAGTCCAAGCGCGGCCTGAACGTCGCTCATGTTATATTTGAATCCCGGATAAATAACTTCACAATGGATTATATCCTCGGATTTATACCTCTTCCAGGCGTCCTTACTGACCCCGTGCAAGCTGTTGATCCTGGCTTTTTCCGCCCAATCATCGTTTTCTGTGGTCAAAAGGCCTCCTTCTATTGTAGTCATATTTTTTATCGGATAAAAACTAAAGCATGTAATATCGCTTAAAGAACCTATCTTTTTACCCTTATATTCCGCACCGATAGCATGTGCGGCATCCTCAACGACAAAAATCCCATGCTTAACGGCTATTTTATGTATCTTGTCCATATCGCAGGGAACTCCCGCCATATGAACTGGTATAATAGCTTTTGTCTTATCCGTTATCTTTTCCTCGATCTTTGAAGGATCAATATTGAGCGTACCTTCCTCTACGTCGCAAAACACGGGTTTAGCTCCCGTATGGATAATAACATTGGCGGTAGCAGGCCATGTGACCGGAGACGTAATAACTTCGTCCCCCTCTCCTATCCCCAGAGAGACTAAGGCCAAATGGAGAGCCGCCGTACAGGAATTAACACAAATAGCGTTTCTGGCTCCAGTGTATTCGGAAAAACGCTGTTCCAGTTTTTTTGTCTTAGGCCCCGTGGTGAGCCATCCGGAACGTAATGTATCAACTACCTCATCAACTTCTTCCTCACCTATCAACGGAAGACAGAAAGGCAGAAAATTAGATCGCACCGGGTCCCCTCCTTCTATAACCGGGGTATCCAGATATCCCAAGAGAGTTTTAATATTATAGAACTTTGGCATGTCAAAGTTCTCTATCTCGCCGCTTGATAGATAT
>CAYMTI010000223.1:0-3012 GCA_964393315.1 uncultured Planctomycetia bacterium | reverse complement strand
CCAATACTCCCTACCAGGTCCTGTTTCATGCGAGTAATATATTTATCCTGGGTTGAAAGCATCCCCCCTGCCGTTTTATTTTTAAACTGTCCGATGAAAAGATTGACAACCTCAACAAATGAATCTCTTACGGTCTTAAATATATTAAGCAACCGCCTCCGGAATCTCCTTAAAAAAGAAGGATGATATGTCTTTTTAAGTTCCTTTTCCCGTTTTTTCCTGGCACTTTTATCCAGACTGTCATGAAACCTTATAAGTGCCCTCATAGATGAATATTCATTTTTATAAAGAATATAGCTAGACTCTATATGCCCTTGCGAATCTCTGTATTTTTGACCGTAAACCAGTTCCAACCCTGTATTTTCCACCCGAAGATCCCCCCATATGGCTTTGCCGTCTTTGTTCTCTAAAGTAACAAGATATCCGGAAAAGCTGTCCAGGCATTTATCTTTACTCCTTCCTTTGATGAAGGCGCCTATAAAAGCACATAAGAAAATGAAAATTATGGTTATACCAAATGTATCCTGCATGATAAGAGCATTATACCCCTGTCCCTTTTTATTGGCAAGCGGACAAGAAGCGCCATACGCGTTCCCCGGTTACTATATAAAACCTTTCGACGTCGCGCCTTAGCCTATCCTTTCATTTTAATACCGATTTTTAAAATTATTTGTATTTCTTAAGCCCTCAACACCCCTACCCTAATACTGCTCTATCCATTTGACCGAATATGTATATGTATATTGTGGTTTTGCTCCCCGCATTCCAACAATTTTGCCTCTGGCAAAATTTACATTCCGCGTCACAGTATATGAACCTGTGTTCTTATCCTGCTATCCTCCCGCAGGCCGGATCGCGTCACGTTTAACTGTTATCTATTTTTTTGAACGTGATGTCGCGGCCCTATCCGCCTTCACCCCGAATATATATCCATCCACACGTATATCTGCATAAAAAATTAGTCTTAATTCTATCCCACCGAGCATCTATCTGTATCATATACGCATTTATTCTTTGGACCTGGTATAATCAATTGCGGCAAATATTTGATCAATTAACGTACTTGAGATAAATATTTACTTCTTCACAGGATACCCCGCTGCCTCCCAATTGCTGTATCCATCGGTAAAAACTTTTATCTTGCCCTGTTTAAATCCGTTCTCAATAAGAATTGTCCCTGCTGCTTCGGCTTCATCACATTCGGATCCATAGCAGTATAACACAATCTCTTTATCTTTCGGTAATGACTTTATAGCATCTCTAAGATCACTGATCTCAATATTTATAGCTCCAGGTATATGTCCTTTTTCAAAATCTGATCCGTCTCTGACATCTACCCATACGACCTTATCTTTAAATATCAAATAATAATGGTCATAAGCTTCTTGAAGGCCGATCTCGAGAGGCTTAACTGAGAGAGGCGCACCTGGTCCTGTAATCACATCAATACCTTTCTTCCTCCTAGCCATAAATCCGCCTTCGAGATTGAAAGCCTTATAACCCAAGTCGCTTATCTTCCGCGCCACATAGCTGCTTCTTATTCCGGAACCACAGTTAACACAAATCATCGTATCTTTATCTACATCTTTAAGCCTCTCCTTAAGAACTATATCTATATCTTTAATCTGACTTCTTGGAAAATTAATCGCTCCCGGGATATGTTTTTCGCTGAACTCGCTTTTTTCTCTCACGTCCAATATAAGTATTTTTTTTCCTTTAACAATATATTTTTTGAGCTTATCCGCACTAATGTTATTTACCATTATCCTATGATAACTATTATCCTTTATGTCCCCAGCTATTACTTGAGAGGTAACGGTTATTTTTCTTTCAGCAAATTTACTATCATTTGAAATTATAGTTATCTTTTTCGCATCATTACCTGTTGTCTTTCTCCTAGTGTCAGAGGTCACTTTTATCTCCGTTCGCTCTCCGGGAGCAAGAACCCACTTTCCTACATCAGCCACTTTATATCCGCAGCAAGCTTTTATTTCATCTATCTCCAGGGATTCATCTCCCGTGTTAATTATGCTAAAAGCCTTCTCCTTTACATCCCCTTTAACTATCTTTCCAAAATCCCAGACCTCTTTTACCGCCTTTAGCTCCGGACCTTCAGCGAACAAAACTTTAGCGTTAACACTGTAAAAACAAATTAAAACTAAAAATATCTGCACTAATCTTTTCATATAAAACACCTTTGTCATTTCAATAAAGCCGGAGACACATTTTTTGCGCCCCCGGCTTTATTGCTTGGATCGACAGTCACGGATCATCGATCACTACTATTTTATCTTAATAACTGGTACAGGTTTCGCGTTAACTTTTATGTATTCTGAAACCGAATCAACACTGCATTCCGTTCCTGAACCATCATTTACGGTCAAAACTACCTTATATGTACCCGGTTCAGTATAAACATGGGAAACATTCATGCCTTTGCCCGCAGACCCGTCACCAAAATCCCATGAATAATCCAAAGAATCGCCATCCGCGTCACTTGATCCCGATGCAGAAAATTTCTGCTGCATATCCACACAACATGCTTTCTCTATACTCATAGATGCCTTGGGAGGTGTATTAACCTTCACCTTTATGGTATCTGACGAAACGGAACAAGGCGAATCTTTACTGTCATTCGCAGTGACCGAGACGTTATAAACTCCGCCCTTATTGTAAGTATGGCTGATCCTTGATGGCCCCTGTGCGGTATTTCCGTCACCAAAGTTCCAGGAATAGTCCAGACTGTCACCATCCGCGTCATTAGATCTTGACGCGTCAAAATATATTTTATTTCCTACGCATGTCTCTTTAACTTCCTGAAGATCCACAACCGGCCTTGAATTCACATACACAGTAAGGATGTCCGTTGAAGATGAACATGGTGTTCCCCTCCCATCATCAACGGTAAGCAGCACAGTATATTTACCGCCCTTATTGTAAGTATGGCTGACCTTAGCTCCGGAAGATTCAGAACCGTCACCAAAGGACCAGTTATAACTCAAGGTCTCACCT
>CAYMTI010000222.1:0-3042 GCA_964393315.1 uncultured Planctomycetia bacterium | reverse complement strand
CCCCAACGGGTTTATTTAACAGAAAATAATACTTTTTCTCTTCTTTTTTCAGAACCTTACCGTCAACCTCGACCTGCTGCTCGTCCGGATCGACTTTATAACCTTTTTCCGTGACCACTTTCCCGTCAACCTTTACTCTCCCCGACGATATTATCATCTCTGAACTTCTGCGGGACGCGAACCCCGCGTGGGCAAGAACTGTTTGGAGTCGTTTCTTCATTTAAGAGCGAAAAGATTATCTTTTAGTGTTTTCAACTGCTCCTCATACCTTGACCTCTTGGTTTTTTCTTTATCTACCACGTCAGAAGGAGCGTTTTTAATAAAAGCTTTATTGCTTAATTTTTTCTCTATAGTAATAAGATATTTCTCTATATCATCTATTTTTTTCTCTACCCGTTGTTTCTCTTCGGCGACGTCTATTTCTCCTGAAAGAGGGATGAATATCCTGATATCTCCTATAAGAGACGTCACACTGTCCTTTGGCCTTTCGACACCATGCCCGGCTTCCACGATGTTACATACGGCAAGCTTTTCTATATATTTCGCGTTATCCCGGATCAGAGAAATATCCCCTTTTTCCTCAAGAGAAACATACACATCTATCTGAGAATTGTTTTTGATGTTCCAGAAAGAACGCGTATTCCTTATGGCACTGATCATATCTATAAGTTTGGACATCTCACCGAAAGCCCCGTCATTCTCATGCCCGCTATCTTCTTCGGGCCAGTCGGCTTCCATTATGCGGATATTTTCATTGCCCGGTATTTTCTGCCATATTTCCTCTGTTATGAAAGGCATAAAGGGATGCAGCAGTAATAGTATACCTTTCAAAAGATAGACAAGTATCTTCTGCGTATTAACCTTGTCATCGGATAACTTACTTATTTCTAAATACCAATCACAATATTTATGCCATATAAAATCATACAATACTGAAGTTGCCTCGTTAAAACGAAAAGCCTCAAGGCTTTTTGTAACGTTACTTACTGTTTCGCTGAACATGTGCAGTATCCATTTATCAGGTAAAGTCAACCTGGAAAGATCTATTCCTCCCCCCTCGGGACTCTTATCAATATTCATAAGAACATATCTTGACGCGTTCCATAACTTATTGGAAAAATTCCTTCCAAGATCAAACTTACTTTTAGACAGGAAAACATCCTGTCCCTGTGACGTAATGGATATCATACTGAAACGCAAAGCGTCGCTTCCCACATCCTTGATAACATCAAGAGGATCGATGACATTGCCCAGGGATTTTGACATTTTCGTGCCCGTTGTGTCCCTTACCGTCCCGTGTATATACACGTCAGAAAAAGGCACATCACCCATGAACTTAATACCTGACATTATCATTCTCGCGACCCAGAAAAAGATTATTTCAGGCGCAGTTACCAGTACATCCGTCGGATAGAACTTTTTCAGCTCACCGGTCTTCTCCGGCCAACCCAAAGTAGAGAACGGCCACAGCCAGGAACTGAACCAGGTATCAAGAACATCCGGGTCCTGTTCTAGATCGGTACCTCCGCACGTAGGACATTTAGCATCTTTTTCCTGCCCGACATATACTCCCTCTTTCCAGGGACCGGTTATCTCAATATCCCTTAGATTCTCAAAACCAAGACAATTTTTGCAATACCATACAGGAATACGATGTCCCCACCATATCTGCCGGGAAATACACCAGTCCCTTATATTATGCATCCAGTTCAAATATACTTTTGTCCATCTCTCGGGATGAAATTTTATCTTCCCGCTGTCAACAGCCTCTATTCCGGGCTGGGCAAGCGGCTTCATCCTGACAAACCACTGTTTCGACAATCGGGGCTCCACTACGGTATTACATCTGTAACAATGTCCCACAGCGTGAACATGTTTTTCGGACCTTATAAAAAGTTTTCGCTGTATAAGATCTTCTATTATTGCCTCCCTGCACTCAAACCTGTCCATTCCTTCGTACCGGCCCGCGAATTCGTTCATCCTGCCGTTCTGATCCATGACCGAAAGATTAGGAAGCTGGTTCTTTCGTCCAAGCTCAAAATCGACGGGATCATGCGCAGGTGTGACTTTAAGCGCCCCGGTCCCGAACTCCGGATCGACATTCTCGTCGAAAATTACCTTTAAATCCCGTTTCATTATAGGAAGCTCTATCGTTTTCCCTTTCAGAAATGTATATCTAGTATCTTTTGGATTTACCGCTACGGCTACATCTCCCAGCATGGTTTCAGGTCTGGTCGTAGCTATTACAACATAATCTTCATACTCAATAGAAAGCTTCTCTCTGCCTTTTATCGGATATTTGATATAATACAACATGCCATCGACATCACGATGTTCCGCCTCTTCGTCACTTAATGCCGTTTCACATCTGGGACACCAGTTGATAATATAATCCCCCTTATACATCAAAGAATCCTTATATAAACGTATAAACACCTCGTTAACAGCGTTAGAAAGCCCCTCATCCATCGTAAAACGGGTCCTTTTCCAGTCACATGAACAGCCAAGCCTTTTCAACTGGCGGATTATCGTATTTCCATGTTCTTCCTTCCATTCCCAAACTTTTTCCAGGAATTTTTCTCGTCCAAGATCCGTTTTCTTCAACCCTTCTTTAGCTATTTTTCTTTCAACCACATTCTGCGTAGCTATCCCCGCGTGATCCGTACCCGGCATCCACAATGTCTCGAAACCCTGAAGTTTTTTCCATCGTATAAGTATATCCTGAATAGTGTTGTTCAGCGCGTGCCCCATATGCAGGACACCTGTAACATTAGGCGGCGGGATAACAATTGAATATTTATTTTTTACGGAATGTTCATCGGCATTAAAAAAACCGTTTTCCTCCCACATTTCATAGGTCTGCTTTTCCAACAAATGCGGATCGTATCGTGCGGGAATATCTTTCATTTCTTACGCCTCTTTTTTTCATCCTTTAAAAACTTATACTCAAACGAATCCTTTAGCGCAAGCCAGCTTGCTTCAATAATATTTTCAGATACGCCTACCGTCCACCATGAATCGGTCTTGTCCTGGGACTGTACA
>CAYMTI010000221.1:0-3097 GCA_964393315.1 uncultured Planctomycetia bacterium | reverse complement strand
CCAGCGCTTATAATTATATTGCCTTGACCGACTCGCCGGAAGAAGCGGCGAAAAAAATCAAAAAAGCGGTTACGGATTCCGGCCGAGAAATTAAATATAATCCGAAAAACAAACCGGCCATCTCCAATCTTTTAACTATTTATTCACTTTTAGCTTAAAAAGAAATTAAATGATGAGGAAGAAAAATGACAGATATTCATATAGGCGTGATAGGTATAATAGCGGGGATCTTTACCACATCGTCTTTTATCCCTCAGATAGTAAAAATAGTTAGGACGCAACAGGTAAGGGATCTGTCTCTTATGATGTTCCTGTTATTTACCGCGGGCATCATCATGTGGCTCATATACGGTATGCTTATCCGGGAACTGCCTATAATACTGGCAAACAGCGTCGGGCTCGGATTCTGCGGGTTCATACTCGGAGCTAAAATATGGTTCGGTAAAAAGGATCGGAGATGACTGTACTTGTTACGGGAGGGACGGGTTTTATTGGCGGCTATCTTGTCGAAAGGCTTACCAAGGAAGGGTACGAAGTGGTCTGTATAGTTAGGGGGTCAAGCGATCAGACTAGATTAAAAAGGATGGCCGGTGTTTCTATCGCGGAATGTGATATTAATGATGAAGACGGGATATCAAAAATAGTAAAGAAGAATGCTCCTGGAATAGTTTTTCACTGTGCCGCTTCGGTAATGGAAAGGAATGAATCGGTTTTGAATAGAGTAAATGCGGACGGGACAAGAAATATATGTTCGTCATGTCTGGACGGGGGAGTGGAAAGGATGATATATCTGAGTTCCGTAGCTGTAATAAGCGGGAATAAAGAGGTTTGCCTTAAGGACGATATGCCTTATATGGCCAGTAATGCGTACGGCCGGAGTAAAATAAAAGCGGAAAAAATAGCCATTGAATACCGTCGCCGGGGATTAAATACAGCTATAATAAGGCCCTGTATGGTGTATGGAGTGGGAGAACCGCATATGCTTTACAAGATATTCGCTCTGATAAAAAAAAGATGGCTTCCTTTACTTGAAATACCTGAAATGGATTCCTGTCTGCAACTGGCGGCTGTAGAAAACGTGGTTGAAGCTCTTGTTCTTGCCATGAGGAAGGATGCAGCGCTTGAAGGAACATTTTTGATAGCTGATGACGAGGTCATAACACTTAAAAATATGCTAAGGATGTTATATAAGTATCTGGGCGGGAAAAGAGTTCCTGTCATACCCGGATGGTTGAGCTATATTCTTTTGTCAATGCCGGGATTCAGAGATTTTAAGGGACGGTTTAAGAACAGGACTTATGATATTTCAAGGGCCGAAAGAGAACTTGGATACATCCCCGAGCTAAAGACTTCTGACGGTTTGAAGTTTGTAGCTGATAAATGGATGGAGGGAATATCAAGTAGAAATGCAGTACAAGGCGCCTGCGTCCGGGGGGATGTTTAAAGATCTATGTCTAAGATCAAAGTTACTATACTTGGCACAACAGCCGGTGTCCCCACAAAACAACGGGCACATTCTGCCGTGTATTTAAGCTATATGGACGCGGAGGAATATGTGTGTCTTTTGGATTGCGGAGAAGGTACACAGCGTCAGATGCTTTTTGCCGGGCTGAACCTTCTGAAAGTGAACGATATTTTTATCACGCATTGGCACGGGGACCATTGTCTTGGTATTCCCGGGCTTATTGATACTATGGGGTTTGAAGGGAAACAGGAGCCTGTAAAAATTTATTCTCCCGAGATTATGAGGGCGAAAAGATGTTCAAACTTTGTGAACCATACGATGGGTAAGGTCAAGGTCATTGCCCGTAAAGTTCCTTTTCGCGGGGCGGGATGTACTGTGATAAACGAAAATGATAGATTCAAAATGTTGGCAATTCCGGTAAAGCATAGTATTCCGGCGGTTGCTTATGCTTTTGTTGAAAAAGATAAGATCACTATAGATCCCTTAAAGGTCAGAGAAATGGAGCTTCCAGCTAAAGGGAAGATATACGGGGAATTAT
The DNA here is from genome assembly GCA_964393315.1 of uncultured Planctomycetia bacterium. Classification (GTDB taxonomy): domain Bacteria; phylum Omnitrophota; class Gorgyraeia; order Tantalellales; family Tantalellaceae; genus CAYMTI01. The sequence continues at coordinate 1,094 of CAYMTI010000221.1, read as the reverse complement.
CCGCAGGCAGGGCAGTTATGATAAACGGCTCCAGAGTATTACTGGAAGATATAGGGAAAAGAACTAAAGGTAAAAAAATAGTTTTTTCCGGGGATACGGAAGTGTGTGCTAATCTACGGTCGATAGCCGAAGGAGCGGATCTTTTGATACAGGATTGCACATATTTCGAAAAAAAGGACGGGTCATATAAACATGCGTGTTTTGAAGATGTTGCCGCTATGGTAGAGGGATGTAATGTGAAAAGAACTGTACTTACACATATTAGCAGGAAATATGCTGATGACCAGGCAATTGAAAAATTGATATCCGGATATGATGGTTTTATGATAGCTAGGGATTTTCAGGTTATTGAAATATAACGTCCGGATCTTTGGAGGAAAAAATGAAAATATTACTGCATATATGCTGCGGGGTCTGTGCCGGAGCTGTAGCGGAAGAACTTATGTGTGAAGGGCACGTTATTACCGGATATTTTTACAATCCTTGTATCCATCCGCAGGATGAATACAAGCGAAGACTGGAGGCCGCCAGAAGAGTATCCGAAGAAATGCATTTTGAACTTATAGAAGAGATATATGACAGGGAGAACTGGTTTGAGAAAGTGAAAGGGGCGGAATATTCTGAGGAAGGCGGAGAAAGATGCGCGTTATGCTTTGATATGAGGCTCCGGAAAACATTTGAATTTTTCAGAAAGAAGCAGAAATATAAAAAGTTCACGACGACTTTAAGCGTAAGTCCGCATAAAAACGCGGATCTGATAAATGAAACCGGACGTGAGATCGGCGGGGAAAGTTTTCTCTTAGCGGATTTTAAGCGTAAAGGGGGGTTCCAGAGAGCTATGGAATTTGCGAAAGATATGGACCTCTACAGGCAGGATTATTGCGGATGTATTTACAGCCAGGAGGAGATGAGTAGAAAACGGAGAGCAAAGTCAAAGGGAAGGGTTATTAAAAACGGAGATGGCCTGATCGGGTAAGGCGATATAAATGGATATAGATGGGGGACAGGGGCGCAAGCGTTTGAAACCGCGAAAGAAAAGGAAAATATGCCGCATAAAAAAAAGATATCATATTCAAACTTCCTGAAACGGATAA
>CAYMTI010000220.1:0-3106 GCA_964393315.1 uncultured Planctomycetia bacterium | reverse complement strand
ATTTGCGAGGTTATCTAAACCTAAAAAGCCAAACCTATGAGTCCGATAGTGATGATGCTGTATGATAATTCGAAAAATCGTATGCCCGGAGGTAAAGTGCTGGACCTTTCTAAACAGGTACTTGTGCATGTTGATAAATGCGTAGACCCCTCCGAATTTCAAATATAAGGGGCGGGAAATATGATAATGAAAAAAAAATATATTTTCACGATTTTAGTTTTTGTTTCTGCGTTTTTTTGTTTAAGCGTATCAGGCTGCAGCAGAATGGCTGTTCCTAATAAGCCTTTGGATTACGAGATCTATTCCCCCCCGGGGACTATTTCCGGAGAAGGGCAGTACATAATCGGTCTCAGGGATGAATTAGAGGTTCTGATCTGGAGGTGTCCGGAACTCGATTCAGAGGTAACGGTCCGGGCGGAGGATGGGAATATAACATTACCTCTTATCGGAGATGTCAAAGCCGAGGGAAAGACGCCGAGACAGTTGGCTGAAGTGATAGGAAAAAAAATGGCGCGTTTTGTTAAAGAACCGAGGATCGCTGTGGGGGTCAAAAAGTTCGGAGAGAAGAAAGTTATTTTGCTCGGAGAGGTTATGGGGCCGGGAGCTTACAGAGTAGAACGCGGCGATCGTATAATAGATCTTATCAGTCGGGCCGGAGGATTTACCGAATACGCTATTCCGTCCGCCACTTATGTTGTCAGGGGCGGATATGAAAAAGCTGAAGTTATCAGGGTCAATATGGGAAGGTTGATACATGAAGCAGATCTGTCTCAGAATATATATCTTATGGAAAACGATATAGTAGTTGTCCCGGAATCGGAGATCCAGAATTATAATTTCGCTTTGCAGCAGCTTTTCCCGTCTTTCTATTTTGCGGACAGGGTAGCGAATCTCAGAAATACCATCATGGACCGGGGTTTTGACTGGCATGAAGTTTTTAAAAGAGGAACTAAAGGGTTTTAAAACATAAGGCGGCAAAATGGCGGAATATGGCCTGAATTTATGGGATTACTGGCGTATTATACACAAAAGAAAATGGATTATAATATCTGTCTTTTTCATTTCATTGATAAGTTCCCATTTTTTTGTAGATAAAAGCAAACCTGTTTACAAATCAACAGTTACGATCAATATAGATACGCAGGCACCGGTAGCTCAGATCACCGGTTCCGGAGTTACTTTTTGGAATAGGAACAGTGATGGTTTCGCGACTCAGCTTGAGCTGATAAAAAGCTACAGTATCCTGAAGATAGTGGGCGAAGAGCTCGGTATCCTTGATGAAGAATCCGGTTCTGAAAGGATAAGTGCAGTCGTCGCGTCTCTGAGAGGTAAGATATCAGTAGTTAAACAGATGGGGACAAGCCTGGTGAACATAACTATCACTGATTATGATCCCGTAAAGGCTAAGGAGATAGCGGAGGTAGTAACAAATGTGTTTATAGAAAAAAACTGGCAGGATAAAGCGAGAGAAGCTCGAAATACCAAGACGGTTGTCGAGGAACAGCTGGCAAATCTCGAGAGAAAAAACATCAAGATCAGGAAAAAACTTGAAAGCGTGGGTATCTCTGAAACTGAGACTTCGGGGCCGAAAGTACTATCAAGTGGATCTATAGATATTAGGACAAGGTTAGCGCATTTAAAAATAGAACTAGCTAATCTTAGAGAAAGATTTACAGATAATTATCCCGGGGTAAAGAACATAAAGACGGAGATAGATAATATTAAGGCGGAAATGGAATCTGAGGACATAAACGAAGATGAATCCGTAGATGAGCTTTTTGGCATTGACGAGACAGTAACTCCTCTGGACGCGGATATGCTTGAAGATCAGCTTGCCATTAATCAAAGACTTTACGGCATTCTAAGGGAAAGGTATGAAAAAGCAAATTTGCTTGAAGCTTCCCAGTCCAAAAATATCGAGATCGTTAATCCTGCTTCCGTTCCCAGAACACCCGGTGCCGCGCCCGAAGCGGCTAACATGTTTCTGGGGGGGCTTATAGGGCTTATCCTTGGTCTTGTAGCCGCGCTTGTTACCGAAAGTATGGATACATCTATCGGTACGATCGAGGATGTTGAGGAATATTTACAATTGCCGGTTCTCGGGATCATTCCCCGGATAGAAATAAGCAAACAGGATATGCAGTCAGATTTCTGGAAAGTTCCGCCGCCCCCGGAAGAAAAGAAAAAAGTCATGGAGATAATGGGGAGGCTGATAACTCAGTATCGCCCCAAATCGCCTATTTCAGAAGCTTACCGTAATTTACAGACATATATACGTTTTTCCGGTATTGATAAAGTCGGTAATTGTATTATGTTTACCAGTGCGGGAGTCCAGGAAGGGAAAACTATAACAAGTGTTAACTCAGCTTTGAGTATGGCCCAGCTTGGATATAAAACATTACTGGTGGATGCCGATCTTAGGAGACCTTCGGTACATAAAGTTTTTGGAATAGATAGATCTATGGGGCTTACAGAAGTAGTTCTCGGCACATTCAAACTAGAAGATGCGGTAAAGACCATAGACGATATTATGATGGGCAATATTAAATCCAGCATTGTAATGCAGACATATGGAATGGAAAATTTAAGTGTTCTTACCACGGGACACCTGCCGTCTAATCCTACAGAAATAATAAGTTCAAGCAATATGTCGGAATTTATAAAAGAGGCAAAACAGAAATTTCATGTGATTATGTTCGATACTGCTCCTATTTTACCTGTTACGGATTCTTGTCTTTTGTCCTCAAAGGTTGATGGCTCTATCCTTGTGTATGAGGTAGGCAGAGTTTCCCGGGGTGCGCTACGAAGGGCTAAACTTCAGATAGAAAATGCCAAGGGGAAACCTATAGGTGTCGTTCTGAACGGTATGAGGGCTTCAGATATGAGGTTCGGTTCACCTTTTTATTATTACTATCAGAAGTATTATGGTGAAAATGAAGATGAAAAATGATATTGATATTCTGAAAAAATAATATTATTTTTTTTCTTGAGACAGTGAAAAGGGGGGTATCATCGGGTTAGCGGGAGTGTATAATTGAGTGTGTCTGAGGGTGGATAAAAGAAAAGGGATAACTAGCAGTAGTAGTGTTTTCTTTTTTTGCTTCTT
>CAYMTI010000219.1:0-3107 GCA_964393315.1 uncultured Planctomycetia bacterium | reverse complement strand
TGTTGCTTGCGATTACTTATCTGGTAGGAAGGACATCCGGTAAAGTTATGGGGTCGTGGCTTGGAGCGTATATCTCAAAAGCTCAGCCCAGTGTTCGTAAATATCTTGGTCTGTGGCTTTTTTCTCAGGCCGGGGTAGCTATAGGCCTGGCGATTGTAATAAATCACAATTTTAGTTTGCTAGGGCCGGAAGGCAAAATAGTAGGGGCGCTGGTAATAAATATAATCACGGCAACAACGTTCGTTGTTCAGCTCATAGGTCTTCCTTCAGTTAAATTTTCCGTGATAAAAGCTGATGAGGCTTACCGGAACATAACTAGGGAAGATATAATATCTTCCCATAAAATATCAGATGTTATGCAGGCGGATTTCCCGGTGATTAAAGAAGAAGCTTCTCTTGATAGTATCATAGCGACCGTAAGAGAACGGGATTCATATCATTTTCCGGTAGTTAACAATGAACATGAACTGACAGGTATATTGTCCCTGGGTAGTCTCAGAGAAGCTTTTATGGAACACCAGCTTAATCCCGTGGTTATAGCCAAGGATGTAGCTATAGATGTCGGGATAGTTGTTTACCAGAACCAGCCTCTAGAGGAAGCTATAAGGATATTTGACAACAGAGAGGCCGATTTTTTCCTGGCTGTCGTTGAAAGCGAGATATCTAATAAGATAGTTGGCATACTTGAATACGGGACGCTTGTAAAAAAGATCAATTTAGAACTATTGGAAAGACAGGGTGAGGCTGAAATAGCGTGATATTGGTTTTTATATATTAGGTGGAGGGGCGGTATGAGGATATTGCTTGTTGAGGATGAAGAAAAAATAGCAAGTTTTCTTAAAAAAGCTCTCAAAGAAAAACAATATGCGGTAGATGAGTCCAGGAGCGGTGAAGAGGGGTTATATATGGCCATTAACTATCCGTATGACCTTATAATCCTGGACATTATGCTTCCCGCAAAAGACGGAATAAGCGTATGTAGAGAGCTGAGAGGGGCGGGGATAAATACTTCTGTTTTAATGCTTACTGCGCGGGATACTCTTCATGATAAGGTCAAGGGGCTTGATTCCGGGGCTGACGATTATCTTACAAAACCTTTTTCAATACATGAGTTTCTGGCCAGGGTACGTGCTTTGTTACGGAGAGGCTCAAATACCAGAGCCCCTCTTCTTAAGGTAGCCGATCTTGAACTTGACCAGATTACTCATAAAGTAAAAAGGGGCGGTACAGAGATAGAATTAACGTCAACAGAATATTCTTTACTGGAATATTTTATGCTGAATGTTGGGCAAGTTGTAACGCGTACAATGATATCAGAGCATGTTTGGGACAATGATTTTGACAGGTTTTCGAATGTTATAAATGTATATGTTACTTATCTACGGCAGAAAATAGATAAAGGTTTTGAAAAGGCGCTCATCCATACCATCAGAGGGGTAGGATATGTTATGGAGGAAAGGTGAGAACTAACTCTCTTCGTTTCAAAATAAGCGTTCTTTTTACTTCAGTACTTTTCACCGTGCTGGTTGTTTTCGGAATAATACTCATATTTTCCGTTCAACATATTTTATATAGAGATTTAGACAGGGAGCTTAGAGCTAAGACTATCCAGATAGAAGCGATAATGGGGGCCTATACTGAGATCAAGGCCAGTGCTTCTCGCCCTGCTGTCATGTTCCAGAACCTTATATCTGGTGTCAATATTTCTGATATTAACATGAATCTGGTAAATAAGCTGTGGTATGCTGATGTAAAGGCGCTTAATATTCAGCATGATTATTTCAGAGTAATAAGAGAAGACGGAAGGTCCATATTGTTATCAGAGAATTCCCCGGAGACGATCTTTCCGGTTTTTAATGAAATTGCCGAAAGGAAATCACTCTCCAGGGAATTTATAACGGATATTTTCTTTCAGGGGGGAAAATACAGATTTATAAATTACCCTTTGAGTTATAACGGCAAAACATCTTTTTCTCTTCAGGTCGCTACCCCCACAAACAGGCTAGATAATATGTTACTTAATTTTTCCGGAGCAGTTTTGGTGGCGATATTCTTTATCATTATAGCTACGGCCATTTTCGGCAATATTTTCGCTGATAGAATATTAAAGCCCATAATGAGCGTAATAAATGTAGCGGATACTATAACACATAAAGATCTTAGGATCCGGATAAAGGATACCGGGGAGTATGATGAGATAAAGACCCTGGTAAGGTCGTTAAATATAATGATCGAAAGGCTGGAAAAGTCCTTCAACCATATAAATGAATTCAGTTCTCATGTAGCTCATGAACTTAAAACACCTCTGGCTATTATGAAAGGTGAGCTCGAGATAAAGCTTAGTGATCGTGAAATAACGGAGAAAGAAAAAGACATTCTGGAAACCCTTCTGGAAGAGGTAGACAGGTTGATAATTACAATTAAGGATATGCTTCTTTTATCGAAATTCGAATATGACACAAGCATATATAATTTTGAAAAAATAGACATGAACTCGTTATTTAAAAATATATATGAACAAAGTCTTGTGTTAACGGACTCCAGGGGAATAAAACTGGAGCTGGAATTGCCGGAGAAAAAGATAGAGACTATGGCGGATAAAACTCATTTGAGGCGGGTATTCGTAAATATTATCAATAACGCTGTAAACTATACTCCAAGGGGCGGGCGGATAATTATAAAGGTAACTATTCTTAACAGCAGAATTAATATTGATATCTCTGATACCGGAGAGGGTATTTCACCGCAAAACATCGAAAAGATATTCAATAAGTTTTTCAGAGGTAAGAACGATGGTTCTCAGATAAATGTAGGGCTTGGCTTAAATATAGCTCTTTCCATAGTTCGGGCTCACCAGGGAGATATCAAGGTCAAAAGTGAACCCGGGCTAGGTTCTGTTTTTACTGTAATCCTTCCGTTGTGCTGACCCCTTTTTCTTAGATAAGAAAATTCTAATGATTATTTAACTGTATTTTTATGTGCGGAATGCTAACCTTAAATCGTAGCGCGGGAACGATTTTACCAGGGAAATCTTTTAGGGGAGGCAAAAATGCATAAAAATATTCTTATAGTAGATGATGCTGTGAAAATAAGGGATGCGTACAGGC
>CAYMTI010000218.1:0-3114 GCA_964393315.1 uncultured Planctomycetia bacterium | reverse complement strand
ACAGAGATAAAAAGAGATGATGTTCTTCTGTTTTCTGAGTCGAATTCTAGATTTATAGTTGAGGTTTCTCCTGAAAACAGGAAGGTATTCGAAGAAACAATGAAATGTTCTCCTGTTGGTCTTATGGGAAAAGTGACACGGAAAAAAGTATTGAACGTCAAAGGCATAAAAGGGGAAAACGTCATAAAAGTTGGGATAGATAAACTGAAAAACGAGTGGAAAAAACCATTTCAAAGGTTGATGCATGAAGAAAGTTAAAAGTATAATCTTAAGGACCGCTGGAACAAATTGTGATATGGAAACGGCTTTTGCTTTGAAGAAAGCCGGAAGCGAAGTTGATCTTATTCATGTTAATGAATTGAAAAATAAAAAAAAGCTTTTACGAAAATATCATATTCTTGCCATTCCCGGAGGCTTTACCTATGGTGATGATATAGCAAGCGGTAAGATCCTGGCAAATGAGATGAAATACAATTTAAAAAAAGAAATACTTGATTTTATTTCAAAAGGCAAACTTATAATCGGTATATGTAACGGTTTTCAAGTTCTTGTTAAAATGGGGATACTGCCTAATACCGTTTCCGGAAACACCTTTGATATTGAAGCGACTTTGAGCTTAAATGACTCGGGTAAATTCATGGATAAATGGGTAGATCTTAAAAAAGAAAATGAGGAGTTTGATATTTGTGTGTGGACAAAAGGCCTTCCTGCAGAAATAAGTGTTCCTATTGCGCATGCTGAAGGTAAATTTATTCCCAGGAACAGAAAAGTGCTGAGTTCGCTTTCTAAAAATAAACAAATAGTTTTTAAATATAAAAATAACCCTAACGGGTCGATAAAAGATATTGCCGGGATTTGTGACCCTACGGGCAGAGTTCTGGGGATGATGCCACATCCTGAAAGACATATAACTTATTTACAGAATCCTAATTGGAGAAGGGGAGTAACATCGGCTATGGGTATAGGATCGGAGATTTTCAGGAACGGGGTGAATTTCGCCCGGGAAAATCTCGTGAAGTAATATTGCATTAAGGAGCGAATGTGAAAAAGAAAATAAGACGTGATGATAGCATGCATATTGAGGATCCCTGGCGAGTATTCAGGATAATGAGCGAGATTGTTGACGGCTTTGAAACATTAAAAAAAGTTGATAAGGCTGTAAGTATTTTTGGGTCAGCCAGGATGGGGCCCAAAAGCGAATATTATAAAATAGCCAAGAAAATAGCGGAATTGTTCGTTCAGGATGGATACTCTGTCATAACTGGAGGAGGCGGAGGGTTAATGACCGCCGCAAATGAAGGAGCAAAAAAAGCGGGTGGTGAATCCATAGGTTTGAACATAGATCTGCCTATGGAGCAAAAAGTCAATAGACATGTTACGCTTGCTTTAGAATTCAGGTATTTTTTTGTTAGAAAATTAATGTTCGCAAAATATTCACGGGCGGTTGTGGTTTTGCCGGGTGGATATGGTACTATGGATGAATTCTTTGAGTTGATCACTCTTATACAGACTGAAAAGATCGATTCCCTCCCTGTAGTACTAGTATGTAAAAAATACTGGCAGACTATGTTGCGGTGGTTGAATAATAAATGTTTACGGGAAGATGCTATTGATAAAAAAGATCTGAGCCTTTTTAAAAATATTGACGATCCCGTCAAAATAGTGGACTACGTTAATTCCTTTTACGGCGAAGAAGGAGGGATGTGATATGTTCTCTGATGTTGACGAAAAAAGAGAATTTTTAAGGGTGGATTATGAAACACCTTTAAATTTTAAGTTATTGGCCGGGGAGCGGTTTATGGCCAAGGCAGATATAATATCTAAAAATATAAGTGCTAGCGGGTTGTTGTTCAGGACAACTAAAGAAGCTTCTATCCCGGCGCTTTCAAGTGTAGTATGGATAGAACTTGATCCCAGGATGATGAATATATGTGAGGAGATTGAAAAAGACCTGGTAACACATAATAACGGGGTGTTTGGCCGTGTAGTAAGAATAGCGGAGGGCAAGCCAGGAGAGTCTTATGATATCGGAGTTTGTTTTTTGAGAAAAAGTAAGATATCTGAAGAGCAGGTACAGGCTCTCATTTGCGATTTAGGTGATAATATCAAATCCAAAAAATAGATGTACATATACAGTCATCCGATATAGGTAGATGTTATTGCCTGATGGTATACGGTTGATTTACTGACCCGGAATGATGTGCCGGATCGGGAGAGTTGTTTTCCCTTTAGACGAGAAATTTACCAGGGCGGTTAATTTTGATCTGCGAAAACGATTTTACCGTTTTAGTTTGTTTGCGGATCGAGCTAAAATAATTTTTGAAAACATAGGGTAGAAATATTATCCAATGAGAATAAGAAGATATGCGTACATAGAGTTGTAGATGGAAGGTTAAGAGGCAAAGAGAAAAAAGTGACGTTACGTTCAAAGGTTTAGATAATAATTTAACGTTGACGATCCTGCCTGTGGATGAATAGTAGTATGGGGAAATACCGTTCATATACTCTGGCTCGGAATATGAATGATGTTGAGTTTGCCGCTTACAAAATTGCTGATATAATAGGTTTTTTAAAAAAATGTACTTAAGCATATTTTAACAATCATAGTATTATTTAACGTTTCTGTTAACAAAGTACAATTGATTTGCATAATTGATATAAATAACCGGAGCGATTTCATGGATACTTTGAAAGATTTTCTAATAGGGTTTATTGTCCTTATAATGTCCCTTATTATCATGGGTATAGTTTTGCTGATCTGGCCTTTATTGTTGGGGATAACTTCAATTATCTTATCAGTAGTGGCGGTGATCCTTTTTATAGTTATGCTTTTTTACATTGTCGTTCTGATTGGATACGCGACTCGACAATTTTTGAAAAGAACGTAGAGAGTAACTTCCCGAGAATAGAGTTATGGATAGTGAACAGTATTTTGAGAAAATGAAAAAAGAAGATAAGGCGTTCGAAGATATCTGTGAACGATGCGGAGCTTGTTGCGGAGCTTTTGATGATCCGTGTGCTAACCTTGAAAAACTTGATAACGGTAAATATGTGTGCTAAGTTTATGATAACCGTTTAGGACCGCAAGTCTCAGTTTCAGGTTATGCCGGGTTT
>CAYMTI010000217.1:0-3122 GCA_964393315.1 uncultured Planctomycetia bacterium | reverse complement strand
TTAGCGAATATTTTCAATTGAAGCCGGGCCCCTACAAGCACAAAAAAGAAAATAAATATAGGCGGAGTGAATTCTTCTATCTTGCCTAATATCTTATGACTGTTCTGTGGCGAAAAATTTGAAAATACCGCGCCAAGAACCATTGAGGACAGAATGAAATCCAGTTTCATAGCTATTGCTATCCCTATAGTAATTATGACAGCTGCTACGGAAAAAGAAAAAACTCTGTCCCTTTCCCTTATAGACCCCATAAGTTTGAAAAGACCGTAACCAGCAACCGCTCCCAAAAGACAAGATCCAGCCAGATGAACAACCGGACCTATAACACTGTTCCATACCGAAAAGGTGGTATGCTGCATAAGTGACATGGCAAAAACACTGGCAAAACCGTATATTACAAGCGCTAGTCCGTCATCCAAAGCCACTATGGCTAACAAGGTACTTGTCAGGGGCCCCTTGGTCTTATATTCCCAGAGAACATCGGTCGTAGCCGCCGGATCTGTAGCAGAAGCTATTGCCCCAAGAAGTAGCCCCAGATAAACTTTCCCTGTAAGTAACGTTACCAGGGCAGCAACGCTAAAGACCGCCAGCAGCCCTTCTCCCAAAAGTATAGCGTATATAGCGCAGCCGTACCTTTTGAATATGTCCACTTTCAGCTCAGCGCCTATTCTGAACCCTATAAATCCCAACGCTATATTAATAATAGGGGTAAAACCCTCTACGATATCAGGGGTTAGTATATTCAAGCCTGAACTACCGATTAATACTCCCGCCACAATATAGCCTACCACCTGGGGTATACGAAGCCATTGAAACAACTTACCCGCAAAAGTTCCCAAAAAAATGACTATTCCAGTTAATAAAAGTATATCCATGCTTTTTCCCTTTACTTTTAGACTATTATACTTGGTTATATTAACTTATGTTAACCTATATTACCTAATATTCTCCAATATTACCTCTGAATATCTTTTTTGTAAAGAAAAACAACTGGTACAGGATAAATCTATTATCATAAAAAACCTTTGGAATCCTTTACTCAAAATTGTCTTATACTGCGCTACTATGTGGGGTATAAAAATATAGGCAAGCACTTTTTATTTAATCTGTACTTGATTATTATATGTATATTTTAAAAAATTCTTATCTGTTCTTTCTGTGCTATATATCTTTATCTTGTACTGCTCGTGGATATCCCCTAGACATAATCACGGCGGATCTCCTGGAATGAACAGATCTGCTTATATTATGTCAATGTCAAGGTCTGACCCCTTGTTGTCTTATTGTTTTATCATACTTTGGATTTTTTCGAAAAGTTTCTCTTCTGTGAAGGGTTTTTTTAAAAAATCTATATTATTGTCTATTTTCATATGCGATCTCAGGTTTTCCTGAGATAAAACGCTGATAACAAGAACGGGCATTTTCTTCATAGATGGATTGCTTCTGAACGTAGCGAAGAAAACTTCCCCGTCCATAGGTTCCATAATTATATCAAGAATAATAAGATCTATATTTTCATTCACGATCATTTTATATCCTATCCTCGCGTCTTCAACTATCGAAATGCTGTATTCCTTGGAATGACTCTCGAACATTTCACTGTATATTTTATGCATATTTTTATCATCTTCAATTATCAATATCTTTTTGATCTTCCCCATCATCGCTCCTTTAATTTACTTTTATTCTTTCCGGCTTTAAGGGTCACGACCACGGTCGTACCTTTACCTTCTCCTTTGGAAAAAACATCGATCTTTCCATCATACCTGTGGGCTATCTCCTTACATATAGACATCCCGATACCGACCCCGGGCAATGACGGATGATGCTGGAAAAACTTATCAAAAATCCTTTCCTGGTCTGCTGCGGACATTCCTCTTCCGGTGTCTTTTACCCGAATTTTTATATTTTCTCGAACTCTTCTGGCGGAGATCCTTATCTTTCCCGAACCGGTGAACTTTATAGCATTATCGATCAGATTAAACAAAAGCATTGCTATCTCTGCTTCATTGAAAAAGAACTTGTCCGCGTCATCGGGAACATTTATCTCAAGTTTTATATTTTTCCTTTTAGCTGATTCTTTAGCATTTTCCGTGATCTTTTCTAATACTTTCTTCAACGATCTTCTATCTACCTTTCTACCTTTCCCCATCAAAAGCCCGCATAACCCCAGAATGTTTTCGACATCAAAACGGGCCTCCCGAAGGCTACTTCTAATCATCTGCTGTCCTTCTTCTATCTTCCGGCTATTCTTTTCTCTCATGCCTTTTATAGAAAGGTCCTGACCTATTTCGGCCATAGCAATGGGCGTCTTCAATGAATGCGCGACATCACGGATAATATTATCTTTCATCGTTTCTATTTTTTTCCTATCCGTAATATCTCTTATCATCACTAAGAACGCGTGTTTCCCTTCCCATTTGGTCTCTGAAAAAAGCATCTCTCCCGTACCAAATATTCCGTTTTGCCTCATTATCTGGATCTCTTCTTTATCTTTTTTTGTTAGCGGAATACCTAAATTATATCCAACGATCTTTTTCTTCTTCATGTCGAACAACAGTTTCGAGGAATCATTCCCATACAGCACCACCCCGTTATCGTCAACAACAAGTATTCCCGCCTCATTTTTTTCGACTATGCGATAAAATGCCTTTTCTTTTTCTTTTAATCTCACCGTAACTATTTTAAGATCGGCTTGCAACTTCCGAATATCCCTCTTTAACTTTTTGTTCTCTTCCTGCAGCGCTTCAAGTTTTTTTACCAGGTTTCCTTTTGTTTTAGAAATTTTTTTCTTTTTCTTAGATAGCACTTCTACCTCTCTTGTGTATATTACGAGTATTTACTATCCTATTTCCCGCGCGCCACCCCGAACAGTATCTCCTCGGCAAAGATCGCTTTGCAGTGTTTTGGATCTCTTAAACAAGATCCAGTCCCAACAAGACTTTCTCTTTATCGCTCAGATCACCTATGATGCTTCTTACCGGACGTGGTAAAATTCTGGAAAGGGTCGGAACCGCCAATATCTTATCTTTTTCAGCAAGTTCGGGATATTTAACGACATCTATTATTTTTAGAGAATAAACCCCTATAAAATCGGTATCATATATTTCTCTAAGATGTAT
>CAYMTI010000216.1:0-3133 GCA_964393315.1 uncultured Planctomycetia bacterium | reverse complement strand
ACGCTGTTGTGTCCATAGGGGACGCTAAAAGCAACGTTATCAAGATAAGATCCGATTCCAGAGTCCTTTTGAAAATAGGGGCGGATGATATAATAGAGCTTATCGACGGCCGGCTCTTGGTCTTTCTTGAAAAAAGATCTCAAAAAAAACAGTTTGTGGTAAAGACGCCCTGCGCTGTATGCGGCGCGAGGGGTACGGGATGGTTTGAAGAGACCGATAATATGTCGACTAAAGTTATAGTTTTCAGCGGAACAGTTTATACGCTAGGCATAAAGAAGGATCTTGATCCGGCAGAGAAGACGTTCGATATCGAAGAGGGGTATAGCCGGGATATCCGTATATACCGTGATCCGGGTCCGTTAAAAAAAGTCCCTTCCGAAAAAATAAAAGCTTTAAAGGAAGAGATGGCGCTTATGATCAGATATCTTATGACTGACGCCAGTGAAGACGACGGTCCGGACGGTATGATAATAGAAGAGAAAAAGATAGAAAAGATGAACAGCCTTATGGAAAAGACCGGACGAAGGGTCGATCACACTTTGGACAGGATAGGCGGGATTAAAGCCGTTCCCCCTGTAGTGCCGGGGAGAGGTGATGATGACCGCCGCCGGAAATAAGCTGATCTTTTTTACGCCAAACGGTCCTTATATGGTAATTAAGCATAGCGTCAGATGGGAATATAATACCGGACAAAAAGATCAGTTTTTTTCTTGACAGCAGCATATTCAGGATGTATCATATTAGAGCAAACTCTTACAAAGAATAATGAGACTTATATTTATTCTGAGTATGACACATATAAACGGAAAGAAAACAGAAAATGAAGTTTATATGAGTGGCTTTTTTGTCTTTCTGAATTTTAAGATGTTTAGAAAGTAGCTCTTTAAGCGATGTGGGGTTACACTGATCTTGTCCATGAAAACAGTTTTCATGAACAGATCCTGATACATGACTTACTAGAAGACTAGAAGGAAGGTATCAGAAGACGAAAAGACCTTAAGAGTTGCATTGTTTATTGTTCTTTGACTAAAACAGAATCAAAAAAGGAGGGGACTTATGTTCACTGAAAAAGAGATCACTATCATCAAAGCGTTGGTTGAGGAAGAAATAACTTATTCAGTAACAGCTCCGAGCAAGTCGGAAGCGGACATCCTGGGCAGCTATAAGGACACGCTTTCGAATATCGATCAGAAGATCGGCGGGATGATCGATACGTATTCTAAAAATTATATGGCGATCAGCTAAGAACTAAAGATAAACAGTTTGCAGTTCAGTAATTGGAAGTTTTGAAAGAAGAGATCGCAGAAACATATTAAAGAAATTAAATAAGACTTAAAAAAAGTATAACAATCCGAAAGAACCCCTCCAGAAACAAATTCTGTTAAAACCGCTTGAGATCTAAATTAAGACCTTTATTAAGTTTTTACTATTGTTGTGTAAAAGATGCTCCTCATACCACATAGTGGGTGGGATACTATAGGCCGCCGCGGAAATCGTTTACTACGGTTGATGTGACGGCTTTTTTGATCTATATCTCCTAATGTATAAAATAAGTGTAAGATCGCTATCCGGCCTTCCTGTAAAAGATGTACGATGACTGTTTTGACAACCGATAGATCCCGCATACGCGATACGCGGACACTTAACCCCAAACATAATCCTCTTGACTATTTCGGATATAAATAATAAAATTATTTCCTAATATGTAGCATTGCTAAAAAGCGCCGGAGTGGTGAAACTGGCAGACGCGCTGGACTCAAAATCCAGTGGGGCTTAAACCCCGTGTGGGTTCGACTCCCACCTCCGGCACCAGCTAATGTGATAAAACCAATTATTTTATGCGTGTTTTTATATCATAAATAGCGGGCATAATAACCTAAAAGTAGATGGCGGTCTCTACTAAAGGAGTGATTATGAAAAGAAAGATTATAGGTGCTTTATTTTTTGCGTTAATTCTCTGTTTTTCAGCTTCAGTCTACGCGAGTGTTGACGGGACGTATGAGGTAGCCGTAATAAACACAAAAGGCAATGTCCTGGTCGATCCGCAAGCCGAAGGCGGCTGGATTAGTCCCTGGATTGGGAAGAAAATGAAAAAAGAATCTGTGCTCAAAGCCGGACAGGATTCCTTTATTGAGGTTGTGTTTGACGAGGACGGTCTGAACGTGCTGAAGATAAAAGAAAACACTTTGATCACGATACAGAAAGCCAGAGTCGATCTTAATAATGGATCGGTCCTTGCCGCGTTCGCGAATTTTAAAAGAGGTTCAACCTTTTCGGTGAAAACCCCGACAGCGGTTTGCGGTATCAGAGGCTCAGGTATGGGAGTGGATTTTATAAACAATATGACGGTTGTCAGCGCCTTTGAACACAGCGTATATGTACAGGGAATAGACAGCAACGGAGACCCTGTAGGGGTAGAGGTTGTTATTCCTGAAGGTTGGGAAACAAGAGTTCGTGAGGACGGGGATTCTACCCCGCCTGCAGAACTTACAGAGAATGAAAAGAAGGTATTTGAAGCATGGGTGGCCGTAGTTAAGTCCGATAACAATGATCAAAATAATGACGACGCTGATGATGGTGACGATGATGACGACGATAACGACCAGCCCGATAACAAAGACCTTGAAGAAGTTAAAAAGGACGAAGAAAAACCGGATATCAGTCCGAATGGGGAAGGGTCTTCATGTGAGACCTCGACTTTGTTTAAGGATACATCGATAGCTTATTAATAGGCTATTTACCCGGGGAACCGGGTACGGAAATATATTTCAGAGAAGGTAGTTAAATAAAAACGGGGCTGTAGCTCAGCTGGAAGAGCGCGTGCATGGCATGCATGAGGTCAGGGGTTCGAGCCCCCTCAGCTCCACCACTATATTAAAAAGCCCGGCTAATATTACAGCCGGGCTTTTTGATAATTCGGAGAGTCATAGGGGAAAACCTAAGGTTTTCCCCTCTTGACGCTCCGGCGTGAAAAGGAACTCGACGATAACAATGATCCCTTTTCACTTCTGCGCTGTCACCCCTTCCAGTATACTTTTGGTCTCTGGCGGCCTTAAGAGGAAGGCGGCCGCCTGCGATCCGAGACTGTCAAGTTTTGTGTGTCTGAAGCACCGGTTTATTATATCTGGATAAC
>CAYMTI010000215.1:0-3163 GCA_964393315.1 uncultured Planctomycetia bacterium | reverse complement strand
AGTTATCCCTTTTCTTTTATCCCCCCTCAGACACACTCAATTATACACTCCCTTCTCTAACCGTCGAAGCCCTTGATTCAGGGGATGACATTACGTGGAGCTATTCTGACGGAAATCTCCCCGGGGATACCGGCGGTGAGCTTTACGATATCGGTGACAGCTGGATATACGAGGGACGCTATTATATTAAACTGGGTCCCGGGCTTATAGGTGACCCGTTCGCGGTACCGGAAATGCCAACCGCTTTCCTTCCATTATATTATTAGGCTTGCTTTTGAGTTTCGCGGGTAAACGCTACATAAAATAAAAAAGGAAACATCTGTGCCGTAATGTCTTAGTTTTAGTTTCCAGTCGCAGTACCTAAGGCTATTTTGATCTTTTTACAGCTGAACTATTTGGTTTTCGTTTGCGAGAAAAGTTCCGCTTTTTTTTAGAAAAGGTACTCCGCCCTTTTGACTTGCTTTGAGATTTAGCCCGCGCTTGAAATTTTTCAGATACAACTTCAGGGTGTTCACAAATAGGTAAAGCTGACTTTATCAGCGCCTCAATACTTCGGATTTCCTTACCTTGTTCCGGTGTCGCGAATGAAATGGCCCGGCCTTCATGTCCGGCTCTTCCCGTCCGGCCTATCCTGTGTACATAATTCTCTGTATCATCCGGCAGATCGTAATTTATAACGGTTCCTATCCCGATAATATCTATCCCTCTTGCGGCTATATCGGTAGCGACAAGAACTTTATATTTCCCGATCTTAAATCCTTCCAAAGCTTCCCTGCGTTGTTTAAGCGTCCGATCTGAATGTATTTCAGCTACTTTATAGCCCATATCTTTTATTATACGCTTTATTCTCCCCGCTCCCCTTTTAGTACGGGAAAAAAGAAGCACTGATCCTTTATTCTGGCCCAGGATCTTTTCCAACAGTTTATTTTTTGCCTGTTTTTTTACAATAAAAAGCTCCTGGGTAATATTTTCCGCGGCCGTTCCGGACGGCGCGACCTCTATATGCACCGGAAGCTTCATATGCTGGGTCCCCATATCTATGACTTCTTTAGGTATAGTGGCCGAAAAAAGCATGGTCTGCCTTTTTTTTGGGATGTGTTTTATTATGCGTTCGATGTCAGGTTTGAACCCCATATCCAACATTCTATCGGCTTCATCGAGTATCATAATACCTGTATCATTTAACCTGATCGTCTTCTGGTTTAAATGATCTAACATTCTACCCGGTGTTGCTATTATAATTCGTGGATTCTTCTTTAAAACTTTCAACTGTGTATTTATAGGAACTCCGCCAATAACAACTATGGTTTTTAACCCGAATTTCGGAGCGATCTTTTGAAAAGTTTCATTTACCTGAAAAGCCAGCTCTCTGGTAGGTACAAGTATTACGCATTTCCCCGTATTCCGTGAAAGATTCTGAACAACAGGTATGACAAATGCAAGCGTCTTTCCCGTTCCGGTCTGCGCTACCCCTATAACATCTGTACCTTCAATCGCGACAGGGATAGCTTTGCTCTGTATCGGGGTCGGTTCAATAAACTTTAAACGATCCAACACTTCAAGTATTTTTGGAGCGATTCCCAACCTGTCAAAGGTCACGTTCTTAATAGTTTTCTTCATAATGTTTCTCTGCTCTTACCTTTTTTAATATTGTCCGAATCCGCGTCTCGGTCTGTCTTTTTGAGGTCTTGCTTCATTTACGTTAATATTACGTCCGCCGACAGAAGTAAGGTTCAACGCTTCCATCGCTTTTTCCGCTTCGCTTACATTTGACATCTCTACAAAACCAAACCCTTTATTCGGGATTATATTTACAGACTTTACCGTACCATGGTCAGAGAATAACTCCTTCAAATCGTTCTCATCCGTAGAGTAACTTAGATTGCCAACAAACAGTTTACTTACTTGCATTTTTCCTCCTTTTAGAACTACTTTTATTCTTTCTTGTTACTGTTACTATTTCAAATTTTTCTTTAGTCGGCTGGCGATCAGTCCATTTGCCCGATGTCTGGAAATATTTCTTATATGCGCTATCTCATCAGCGAAATTATCTTTCATAATTGTTAAAAAAGGCTTTATATCTCTAGCCGGGGCAGCTTCGTTATTTTTTTCTAGATCACGAATAGCCTCTGCTACTTTACAGGCACTCCCGCTCCTGAAAACCTCTCTGAATGATTTTTTATCTTTCGCGGCGTCATCAATATTTTCCGCCCCGGACTCCATGATCTTTAGAATACTATCAACACCGTCCAGATTTAATAAACCACGTATACCCGCTTCTGATATTTTACTGCAAGGCACTAAAATAGATACTTCCCCCGGGGCTGTATCCTGTGGTTTCAATACATACATCTTCTCATCTTCAGACATATCATCTTCCCTCATCCCAATAACTCTGCATATCCCGTTTGTCGGATGCATAACCAGATCGCCTATTTTAATATTAAACATATCCCTCTTTTTCGAGCTTTTAGCGGCTTTATAATATCCTTCCTGTCGTGATATCCCTTTGCCGCTTCATTTTTCAATAAAATTATTTCCTTTCTTTTCTTATCTTTTTCTCTTCAAGCTGATTCTCTATAACTGTTTTTATTCTTCTCGCGACATATGTTGTCTTTTTCCTATACAGTATTTAAAGTAGACATTCTTCTTTATTAAGTTCTTCTATTGTCTCTTCGACTATTTCCGCAATCAACTCTTTCACTGGTACTATTTTTGTCACCCTTGAGACATTTGCCCCCGCAAGAACAACAGAGTTGTCAATATCCCCTTCCACAGCGTCAACCAGCGCTTTAGCTATACAATACTGAGCGGTCTGAGGATCACACGTTCTAAGACATTTATAATTGCACACAAAATCCTTCTTTTCCCCGCGTAATATATCTTCAATGAATTTTGTTTTTATCGCCTTCGCCGGCATACCCACAGGACTTTTTATATGTACGATATCTTCTTCCCGCGCTTCCACATAAAGCTGTTTAAATTCATCCGCGGCCGTACATTCCTTTGTAGCGATAAATCTTGTCCCCATTTGTACGGCTTTGGCGCCCAACCGGAAAAATCTAGAAGCGTCTTTCCCGTCAAATATCCCGCCCGCAGCTATAACAGGTATTTTTATTCCTTTATTTTTCTCATATCTTTCTGTTACATCCAATATTTCTTT
>CAYMTI010000214.1:0-3174 GCA_964393315.1 uncultured Planctomycetia bacterium | reverse complement strand
AAAATCTCACCTATAGGGATCATTCATAATGAACATAAAGTTATAAAGAAAAGGGTTCATTTTAGATCGGAAAGAAGCAGTGTAGTAGTGTATCCCGAGTACGCTAATGGTTTGTACCGTATAGAGGAATCTGAATATGTTGAAATAATATTTTACTTTCATATTTCAGAAGGGTACAGTCTTATATGTAAAACCCCTCACTGGGGCAAAAAAGGTGTTTTTGCTTCAAGGAGCCCTTTTCGCCCCGTTCCCCTGGGATTAACTAAAGTCAGATTAGTCGCTGTTAAGGACAATGAACTTATTGTCGAAGGCCTGGACGCTGTAGACGGTACTCCGGTAATGGATATCAAGCCCTATGTCGACTGGAATAAAATAAACAAGAAAAAGGAGATGAGTTAACATGGAAAATAAAAAGGATCCGAGAAAAGAGATCAAAAGCCTCCTGGCCGAAGGTGATCTGAAAAAACTTCTTGATAAAGCCGCGGAGATCCACGGGCATTATTGTTCTCATGTAGCTCTGGGGGTCAGAGCAGTTCATATAGCTTTCAGAGAACTGGGTATAGTTGAAAGTTCAGGAATGGAAGATATCATGGCGGTTGTTGAGTGCAATAACTGTTTTATCGATGGGATACAGGCTGTAAGCGGATGTACTTTGGGTAATAATGCCATGATATATAAGGATATGGGAAAGACCGCGGTAACTTTTATTGATAGGGGAAAAGATAAAGGCGTGAGGCTAGTTGTATCATATGACCCCCAGGAAGGAAGTAAAACTCCGGAGGAAAAGGAAGCGATGGTTCTTTTTGACAGGGCGATTAAGCGTAGAGAGGAACTTTCATCCGGGGAGAAGGAAAGGATGATGTATTTGTGGACTAAATTATCGTTTTCCATTCTTGAAAAAGATGAGAACGAGTTGTTTGATGTGAAAAAAACGGATGCGTACAAGATGGAATATGCACCCATATTCGAGTCTATAAAGTGTTCATCTTGCGGAGAAAAAGTTATGGAAACACGTATAAGGATGAAAGGAAGAAAACCTGTGTGTTTAGAGTGCACCGCTGATAATTACTGGGTAGTGGCGGGAAGAGGTATACATCCGGTCACGAAAAGGATATAAGGTGAGAACTAAAATATTATTATTATTGGCTATATCTTTTATCGTGTCTTTTCCGGCCGCGGAAGGTCAAATGATTACTGACCTTTCCGGCAGGAAAGTTGTTATACCCGATAAAGTTGAAAGAGTGGTGAGTCCTTTTATGATGTATACACGTATAATCGCTGCGCTGGGGGCCGCGGACAAGCTGGTAGGCATTTCCCACAGCTGTGTTCTGTCCGAGGAAGAACATCCTTTTGGTGTCGATATACTGGCTCTTCCGGATGTGGGAAATTTCGGTGAAAATATTGAACTTATAACTTCCTTAAGGCCGGATCTTATTTTTTCCCTGCCCGGCAGTATCCATGTTTTTGAGGAAAAAACCGGAGCAGTTGTTGTCGGAGCGTCATTTCCTTCCGGGGGCAAAATGGAAAGGGTGTTCGAGAAACAGATAGAGGTTATCGGAGCGGCTCTTCATAAAGAAAAAGAAGCGGAAGATCTTAAAACTTTCATTGAAAAAAAATTAAACAAAGTAAAAAAAGTCACTAGTGAAATACCGGATGAAGAAAAACCCAAAGTTTATTTTGCCTGGACAACGTGGACGGGAGATATTACCAATACGGTGGTTGATTTTGATCCTATTGAGCTGGCAGGAGGTGTGAATGTCGCTGCGGATTGCGGGGATTTCGCCAAAGGGCAAAGAGGTATACTGGTATCCAGGGAACACATTATTAAATGGAACCCTGATATAATATTTCTCTCCCGGTATGAATCGAATAAATGGGAGCCGGGAGGTAAAAAAGGTAAAGAAGCCCCAGTTACTATAGAAGAAGTACTGAACGATCCTGTTCTCCGCGGAGTTAACGCCGTAAAAAACAAACGGATTTATTATACTACGGCCTTTTGCAACTGGTGGCCTCATCAGCGCGCAATCGCCCAGGTATTCCAAATGGCGAAAATATTCCATCCGGACAAATTCAGGGATCTGGATGTGGAAAAAGAGGGTAATGATGTTTTTAAACGGTTTTACGGTGAAGACGGTCTTTATACGAATTTAAAAGATAAACTGGAACTTTATACGGGAGATTAAGATCAGCATGAACGGTAAAGCGGCATCAAAATACAGAGAATTCACAGCTAAGAAAATGTTTGTGATTACGGGGCTTATAGTTTTGATCGTTCTTTTAGCCGGGCTGGCTCTTACGGTAGGTCCGGTGGGATTATCGATTAAAGATGTTCTTAAAACAGTAATGGACAGATTTTTACCGGGTATTTTCAATGTGTCCGAAATAGATACAACGATCATATGGGATATAAGGATACCCAGGATAATTACCGATCTTCTTGCGGGGTTCGGGCTGGCTCTGGCCGGTGTTCAGATGCAGGGCATACTCAGAAATCCTCTCGCAAGTCCTTTTACGCTTGGGATATCTTCCGGAGCCGGGTTTGGAGCCGGTTTGGCTGTTCTAACCGGTATAACTTTTGTGGGCGGAAAATATTTTCTTATAGGGAACGCTTTTATCTTTGCGCTTATTCCGGCATTAGTTATCTTTTTTCTCAGCCGGATTAGACGAATAAGCCCGGGAGTAATGATATTGGCCGGGATATCATTATCATATGTATCTTCATCGGGGACCGCTCTGATGAGTTATTTCGCGCAGTCTGAGGACCTAAAGTCCCTTTACGTGTGGATGATGGGTAACACGGGAAAGACCGGTTGGAAAGATCTGGCCCCTTTTTTTATCGTCATAACGGTTTCGTCTTTGCTTCTTATTTCCAAGACAAGAGATCTTGATATAATGAATTCCGGTGATGAAACAGCGAAAAGTCTGGGCATAGAAGTTGAAAAGACCCGAATGTTTATTATGACGGTTTCATCTCTTATCACGGCTAGCGTGATAGGCTTTACGGGAATGATCGGGTTTGTAGGACTGGTAGCGCCTCACATAATGCGATTGATACTCGGAGGAGATAACAGATTTCTTGTGCCCGCGTCGGCGCTGTTCGGAGCCGCGTTTCTGCTGGGTTCGGACATACTTGCCATGAAAGATATTGAGCCTTGCGTTCTGCCGGTGGGGATC
>CAYMTI010000213.1:0-3245 GCA_964393315.1 uncultured Planctomycetia bacterium | reverse complement strand
AAGCTCTCCCCACCACCCGTCGTAAAATCTTTTCAAATGATCTTTCGCGTGTTTTTGCGCGAAAGTTTCCTGATATTTTGCCTCTTTAAAAGAAAATCTATAATTCAAACAGAAATCTATCAAGGTCTCATTGGCGTTATTGATCTTTTTAAATTTCTCCTCATATTCCGATTTGTCCTTTTTCGGACATTTATCCGGATGATATTTAAGCGAAAGTTTCCTGAAAGCGTCCTTTATCTCAAGAATAGTCGCTTCTTCTCCCAGCCCCAGTAGTTTTCTGGCTTTATCGATTTTTTTATCATCCAAAGTCATTTATGATCCTTAAGGCGTTATTTTTTATGTTTCATGTGGCTACGGGGTTCTCCGGTAGGTCCTGCACAAAAAGAACCTTCCGCCAAAGCCAGCTGCTGCGCCATTACAATATCAGTATCATTAGCATCTCTCCAGTTAACAAAAGATAAATACCCTCCCGTTATATTCACTACATTGAAACCTTTACTTTTCAATATCCTGGACGCTATATGCCCCCTGATGCCTACCCGGCAAAAAACGGCTATGGTCTTATCTAGAGGTAATTCATCGATACGATCCCTCAATTCATCGAGCGGGATAAGCTTAGCGTTAGGAACATTCCCTTTCTTGAATTCTTTAGCTGTACGCACATCAAGCAGAAACTCCTCGCCCGTAAGATCTTCCCAGCTTACCAGGCGTGTTATTCCCCTCAAATGATTAAGCACTGTCATTCCCGCGAGATTAACGGCATCTTTTGAAGATCCGTATGGAGGCGCGTAGCACAATTCAAGTTCTGCCAGGTCATTTGCCGTCATTTTGCTCTTTACCGCCGCAGCTAATATATCCATCCTTCTGGCGACCCCGTTCCTTCCTACTATCTGGGCACCGAGAACAATACCTGTTTCCGGATCAAAAAGGGTTTTCATGCTCATTTGGGAAGCCCCCGGATAATAGCCCACATGGTCCGCGGGAAAAGTACAAACTTTTAAGAACGGTTGCCCTGCGGCTTTTAATGCTTTTTCCGTGGCCCCGACCATAGCTCCGGTAAGATTGAAAACCTTAACTATAGAAGTTCCAAGAGTTCCCTTGTAACTGTCCTCTATCCCGCAAATATTGTTGACCGCTACTAGCGCCTGTTTTGCCGCGGGACCCGCAAGCGGGATATTCCTTGTCGTACCCGTAACAGGATCATATGTTTCCGCGACATCACCAATAGCCAGTATCGCCGGATCGGAAGTCCGCATTTTTTCATCCGTTTTAATACCCCTCCTGCCTGTTTCCAGACCGGCTTCCGCGGCAAGATCAACCTCGGGTCTTACACCTATTGCCATGATAACAATATCACCATAAACTGTTCTGCCGGACTTAAGTTCGATTTCACATCCTTCGCCTTTTTTGTTTATCTTTATTACCTCCTGATCAAGATGAAGTCTTATATCATTTTCCCCTATTTCACGATGCATAATAACCGCCATATCTTTATCGAACGGGGGCATTACCTGATCGAGTTTCTCTATTAAATGCGTTTCGATACCTATTCCCCTGAGATTTTCAGCCATTTCCAACCCGATGAACCCGGCTCCGATAACAACAGCTTTTTTGACCGTTCCAGAATCTATTTTCTCTTTTATACCGTCAATATCAGGTATTGTCCTCACGGTGTGGACCTGCGGCAGATCAGCTCCTTCGAAAGGCGGCCTTATAGGCTCGGCACCCGGGGAAAGGATCAGATGATCATAGCTTTCGGTATAATTTTTACCGTTTACCAGGTCTTTCACCATTATAGTTTTATTTTCCCGATCTATTTTTTCAACCAGGTTTTTCGTCCTTACATCTATATTGAACCTTTTTTTCAAGCCTTCCGGGGTTTGTACCAAAAGATCGTCGCGTTCTTTTATAACGCCGCCCGCGTAATAAGGAAGTCCGCAATTAGCAAATGACACATATTCTCCCCGTTCAAAGATTATTATTTCCGCGTCCTCGTCAAGCCTTCTGGCTCTTGCTGCCGCGCCTGCTCCACCCGCTACTCCGCCTACTATCAATATTCTCATTTTCCCTCGCTTTTCAACAATCTAAATAATCATGCTATTACCATGATCCTCTATTCTACAAGAGATCAGATCAGTTTTGTGATCTTCCCTGTCCGGTATATTAATAACAATACCTCTTGCTCGTCCGCTCGCGCTTAATAATAACTCATACATACTTATTTACCATCTGTTCAATATCCGCTTTTGGTATCGCCCCGGTAGAACTTTCGGCAACCGATCCGTTCTTTATAACAGATAAGGTAGGAATGCTCATTATCCCGTATTTAGAGGCCGTTAAAGGCGCGTCATCTACGTTTACCTTACATACTTTTACTTTACCTTCATAAGATCGGGCTATTTCCTGTATCATGGGAGCTACCATTTGACACGGCCCGCACCACGGCGCCCAAAAATCCACAAGTACGGGTATTTCTGAATTTAAAACTTCCGACTCGAAATTTATATCGGTTACATTGATCTCCATATTTTCCTCCTTTGTATTGTCTAAATATATTGTTAATTAATTTGACCGTCACGATATCTGACTTTAAACATAAAAATATTATTTTAGTATTTTGATTATTTCACATACTTTTTTATTGTCTACAGTGTAACATGTCCTGACTCCTTCCTTCCGCGGCGTTATGATACCGCGACTGCGCAGCAAGCTCAAATGCTGGGAAACAGTTGACTGCGGAAGCTCAAGCTTTTTGACTATCCCTCCTACATTACACTTATCTCTTATAAGACCGCATAATATCTTCAACCTTATCGGATGCGCTATCGCTTTTAAGATCTCACTTGCTTCCAGGTACTCCATAAAGCCCTCCTTTTATCGTATTATTTGAATAATACGATAATTGTTGCCAAAAGTCAATATAAAAACAAAACTCGATTCATTATTTATCTTAAAATGAATTGTAAAAAGTATGGACAGTCAACTTAGTTCAGGATCCTGAATTTGCCAAAAACAAAATACTTTGATCTTATAGCTCTCGACATAAGGGAAAAACATCGTTATAAATTAACTACGGCAGGCCCATTGTATCAGTCCACAGCATATTTCTTTTCGAGGCCAAGCTTAGATAAAAGCTTGTTAACTTCTCTTTTCATTTCAATAATGCGAATATCACGGTTACTCATAACCTTATTCATTTGCTCTATTTGATATATATGTGACTTTAATTTATCTTCGATCTTTTT
>CAYMTI010000212.1:1334-3249 GCA_964393315.1 uncultured Planctomycetia bacterium | reverse complement strand
TTCTGATTTATCTTTTTTTATAATAAAAATTTTATGTTCAGTCATAGGTATACTGAGTTTAATTAACTATAATTATATAGTACTAAGTATACGGAGCTTTTTATGTAAGTCAAAAAATAAAAGGATATTTAGCCATCAAATGAATATTTTTAAAGAAATTAATAATCTTAACAACAAGCCCGAGATTATTCCGCAAGCGAGGTCATCCAGCATAATCCCCCATCCTCCCTTTATTTTTTCTAATAGGTTTATTGGTGGGATCTTAAAAATATCAAGTATTCTGTAAATGGCAAAGCCGGTTATTATAATCGGAAAGGATAAAGAATCTCCGGGAATCAACAAAAATGTCGCAAAGATCGATGAGAATTCATCTATTATGATATTTTTAGGGTCTTTTCTGCCTATTTGTTCCTGTGTGATATCTGATGAATATACGCCCGCGAAGAATGAGATTATAAAAAAAACCGTATAGGCATAAATATATCTGTGCAATGGCCAGGCCACAATGATACCCACAAAGCTGCCCGCGGTTCCGGGAGCGTATTTTATATTACCCAGCCCGAACAGTGTGGCGATATTATACCATATTCTTTTATGTATTTTGGTCATGTGGAAAAAACACTTTTTTATTATTATAAAAATACTGTATGCCGCTGATAACGGTTAGTGTTACAGTTATCAGCATTGTAAAAAATATTACGTTTCTATATAAATGGTCTAAAGAAACGCTCCAAAAACCCATAAGATCTTTTGATCCGGTTTCTTTGACCGTGATAAATACGAGAATGAGTAAAATAGAGAACATTTGAGACACGGTCTTATGCTTTCCAGCCGTGGAAGCGCTTATAACCTCTTCTTTTTTAAAAGCTACCAGTCGTAGACTTGTAACAGCCATTTCTCTGGAAAGTATTATAACTACCATCCAGGCGGGTATAAGTTTAAGTTCTACGAACGCTATAAAAGCCGCCAGGACAAGTATTTTATCCGCCACCGGATCCATTATTTTACCGAGATCTGATACCAGGTCGTATTTTCTGGCGATAAAGCCGTCAAGATAATCACTTAACACCGCGATCAAAAAAAGTATTAGGGCGGTTATTTTAGGTATCAAGCCATGTAGGAACAAAAAAGGCATGAAGAAGAATACCAGTAATATTCTGAATATAGTTATTTTATTAGGTAAGTTCATAGAAGTTCACCCTCAAGGTCATATTCCATATACCCGGTGATCTTTATGGAAACAAAATTACCGGGTTTTAGATCCCATCCTTTTACATATATAATACCGTCGACTTCCGGAGCATCCATGAAACCACGGCCCGAATATAAGCCCGGCTCGATTTTTTCATCTATCAGAACTTTTATTTTTTCCCCTACCAATCGCGAATTTTTTTTATGAGATATTTTTTGTTGAATTGCCATTATCTGATCGAATCGTTCTTTTTTTAATTCATTATCCACCTGTTCCGGGGAATTATAAGCTTCGGTTCCTTCTTCTCTCGAGTATATAAAGGCTCCCAACCGGTCAAATTTCATTTTTTTTATAAAAGACAGCAGTTCTTTGAAATCATTGTCGGTTTCTCCGGGATATCCCACGATGACCGATGTACGTATGGCAACCGGAGAGAGTGTGTTTCTTATCCTGGTAATAAGTGTTTCAATATGTTCTTTTGTTGACTTACGGTGCATTTTTGTTAAGATCCTGTCATTGCAATGCTGTATCGGAATATCGATATAATTAAGTAAATTATCATGTGAAGCTATCGTTGCCAGCAGGTTATCTGTAAAATGAGCGGGATGGGTATATAAAAGACGGATCCACCTGTCTTGAGCGATGTCACTGATCTCGGTAAGAAGTTCAGGAAGTTGAGAACATCCGGTTCGATCAAGGCCGAAGGAAGTGGTATCCTGCCCT
>CAYMTI010000212.1:0-1324 GCA_964393315.1 uncultured Planctomycetia bacterium | reverse complement strand
TTTCTGCGGGATTTTTAGTTTTTATGAGGTTTTTAACTTCTTTGATAACCGAACTTATCTCACGGCTGCGCAACGGGCCTTTAAGGTCCGGTATTACACAATAAGAACAGCGATTAGAACAACCTTCCTGTATCTTGACATATACATAATGGGCAGGCGTTAGCAGACTGCGCGGGGAATTATGATCATATAAAAACCCCGGGGTATTTGAGACTTTCTGTACCGGAGAGTTATGGGATGTATTCCCGATCGTTTCCGGGATAGATTCCAGATCGCCTGTGCCAAATATGCCGTCTATCCCTTCTATCCCCGAAATAAGTTCATTGGGATATCTCTGGGCGAGGCAACCCGTGACAAAAACTTTTTTTATATTGTTTTTTTTGAGTTCTATCAGTTGCAGGATATGTGATATAGATTCGTCCTTGGCCTGTTCAATAAAACCGCAAGTATTGATTATCCCGATATCGGCCAGTTCGGCTTCTTCGACGATCTCAAATCCCTTAGAGGTCAAAAGTCCTTCAAGAACTTCACTGTCCACAACATTACGGGGACATCCTAATGTCAATATATATATTTTCATAAAATATAAACCTGTTAATTTAAGGTGCGGGTTATCAGGAATCAGGTAACTTTATTCCCCGGGCAGATACGGAGATATTCTTTACGACCCCTTTCAGATCCAGATCCAGGAGCTTACCGTTTACGTAACACTCAAGATTTTCTGCTTTTCCGGTCCATATATTTACAGGGGAAGTAAAATTCCATGAACGAGAACCGCCTTTTTCAAGTGTTCCGGCAAAAACAACCTTATCATCATTTTCTATTTGAAGCCAAACCTCACCGGTTGCTTTTACCGTAAAGGAAAAATTCCCATTTTTCTTTACTATGTTAAAAAAACCCGTATTTTTATTTTCTTTTACCGGGGTTTGTACGGTTTTCTTATGTGCAAAGCTTTGAGATGTTTTCGCGGTCGTATTTTCTCCTGTGACACGGGATCTTAACATTGCTACAAAAACAGCTATCAGGGCTATAAGGACAACAGAAAGTATAGTTATGAAGATATATTGGAATTTTTTCGGATTAATATCTATCAAAGGTTCGTTATCTTTGGCGTTTAACTTATCGCTAACGGAAAATTCCTTTGAGGGCATATCTGAGGTCACTTCTTCATATAGTTCGAGCATCTCAGTCGTATTCTTTTCAAGAAAGAGCGTATACTTTTTAATAAAACTTTTGATATATAATTTTCCTATTCTGTCAAAAACACCGTTTTCGATATCTTTCAATACTTTCTGATGGATACGGCTCATGTTAGCCGCATCGG
>CAYMTI010000211.1:0-3253 GCA_964393315.1 uncultured Planctomycetia bacterium | reverse complement strand
CATTATACTTTCCGAATTCTGATAATTCTATAAGATTATCCAAGCGTTTGAGAAGATCTGTGCTTTTACGGATGAAATTTACAAGGAAAAGGTAAACTAAGATTATTATGATCAAGAACGCGAATATGAAATTTTCAACTTCATATTTAAGATCGGTATTCCCCTGTAGATTCAGGCTGTGTACCGCGTAGAAAAACTTTATTTCCCCGAAAATAATTATTAATGAGAATAAAAGTACCAGGATGTATAAATGTTTTCGTTTGACGAGGATCATATTATAGCTCCTTTATTCTTTGCAGGTTCTTTTCTTCGCCTAATATGACTATTATATCGTTTATCCTGAAGGCTTGATCAGGTTTAGGTGATATAACTATCTGGTTTACCTCAGGGTTGCCTTCGGCATCTATTTCCGTATGGTATCGTTTGATGGAAACGATATTAACGTTAAAGCGTTTTCTGAGATCAAGGTCTATCAGGGTTTTCCCCACAAATTCTTTGGGTATTCTCAGCTCGATCAAAAATTCTTTATCGGAAACAGGTATAAGGTCCATTACATCCGGTGCAACTAGCCTGTTGGCCAGACGGTTTCCTTCGTCTATTTCAATATTTATTACTTCGGTTGCACCTATCTGTTTGAGTACTTGCGCGTGTATTTCATTTATCGCTCGTGAGATAATATAAGGGACTCCCAGATTTTTAAGTAAAGTGGTTGTGAGTATATTGCTGTCGATATTATCCCCTATGGCGACGATAGCTACGTCTACGTCCTGCATTCCCGCGTTATTAAGAGCGTCTTCCTCTGTTGAGTCCATAAGTACAGCTTGTGTTACCGTATCTTTTATCTTGTTGATTATTTTTTCCCTGTTATCGATCGCTATCACTTTGGCGCCTTTTTCCGAAAGAACTTTACATATTTCATAACCGAATCTTCCTAGTCCGAAAACAGCGAATATCTTGTCTCTGATCATTTCTTTCTCCCTTTATTTTTTATTTATCCTATATTTACTTGTCCCGATGGATATCTTATATTATGTTCCTGAGTTCTTTGAGACAGCGCCATTATAACGGTTAAAGGGCCGAGCCTGCCTATGAACATTAAAGTGACAATAATAAATTTTCCTACCGATGTCAATTTAGGGGTCAATCCTGTTGTAAGTCCTACGGTACCGAAAGCGGAAAAAGTCTCAAAAAGTATCGAAATCGGTTTTTGATCCTCTGTTACGGATAATATGAGTGTAGAGGAAAATATGGTGGCCAAGGCCATGAAAACTACGAGGAAAGCCTGGTTTACCTGTTTTTTATCTATCGAATGTTTGTTAAGTACAACATCAGTACGGTTTGTAAATATTGAACGTATGTATCCCCAGATAACACCTATCGTATTTATCTTGACCCCTCCGGCTATGGAGCCGGAGGCTCCGCCTATGAACATGAAAAGCATCATAATAAAATAAGTGGATTTATGGAGACTTGTAATATCCAGGGTATTGAATCCTGCCGTGCGAAGCGTAACTGACTGGAAAAAAGACGTCAAATACTGGGTGCCGATATCGTAATGTATAAGTGAGGATCTATGCTCGAGCTTATATATCAGGAAAGTCCCCCCTATAAGTAAGATCAAAGTGCCTGTAAGTACAATACTGCTGTTCAAAGACAGTTTATGCTGTCTGATATTCTTTTTCAATATGACCGCTCTGAAGCGGCCCTTGATATGAGCTAAACCGTCCATTAAGACGATAAAGCTTATCCCTCCCGCTATGATGAGACCCGAGATTACGAAGTTAACGAGATAATTAGATCTGAACTGTATGAGATTATCCGGAAACAGCGCGAATCCCGCGTTACAGAAAGCGGATATTGAATGGAAGATAGAATAAAAAAGATTATG
Source organism: uncultured Planctomycetia bacterium (assembly GCA_964393315.1). GTDB lineage: Bacteria > Omnitrophota > Gorgyraeia > Tantalellales > Tantalellaceae > CAYMTI01. Next base: position 1,365 of record CAYMTI010000211.1, on the reverse strand, counting down.
AGTCCCCCATCCAAGTTTTGAGGAAAACCCCAGGAAAAGCAGTATCACGCCGATAGCTTCAAAAAAAACAGTAAAATAAATTATGTGTTTTACACCATGGGAAAGGTTACGTGAATCATTTTCGTTTAACATGTAAGACATGGCTCTTTTCTCTTTAAAGGAAAGTTTTTTACCCAGGATAAAAGCTCCGAAAAACGCCAGGACCATTATTCCCAGACCCCCTATCTGGATCAAGAACATAATGACCGTCTTGCCGAAGAGCGAAAACACGGAAGCCGTGTCAAGTACCGTTAGCCCGGTAACACATGTCGCTGAAGTGGACGTGAAAACAGCGTTAAGGAAACCTATTCGTGTATTGTCGATAGTTGATATAGGCATCATTAGTAGTATTGTCCCGATGAGGATTATTACTATAAAGCTCATCATGATGGTTTGCGCCGGATGATTCAGGAACTTTTTAAATATGTAATTGAGCCGTTTTATCCGCATAAAGACTTTGATTATATTAAATACGCTGAGGACCATGACAAATTTTGTGGAAACATTATGCCCTTCGAATTGCGCAACGAAAAAGCAGTAATATTTTGAAAGGAAAAATATTATAACGAAACAGAAAAGGAACAGAGCTTCGATCAAATTGTATTTGAGGAAGGTTTTCTTGATGCGCGATCTGATAAAGTTTATCAGGAATTCGCCGACGAAAATTATGGAAACCATAAGATCCAGTATATGGCTGATTAATACAACGCCAGTACCGCGGTAGGTTCCATACTCTATTATCAAGGATATGATCCCCAGGAAAATTATAGCCAGCGAGGCCTTGTCGCTTATAGCGGATCTGCTATTGTTATCCATAATATGAATGATATGTCATGTTCTGTAATACTGAAAAAGTTATTTATTCTTGATGCCTGATATAGAATTCCATTTCTCCGACATGATCCCGTGAACATATTCAGACAATTCTTTCCGTGACATTTCACCTGGATATATTTTATGTAGTATATAAAGTTCAGCGTTTATAGATCTTGAAGCCAGTAATTGCCACACATGAGGGAAAAACGGCATGTCTCCGTACCAGCAGATATGTTTATCAGCGTTGAGGTCCTTATATCTTATAAGTACGGGGATAATCGGGGATCCAGACGCTATACTTGCTTCAAAAGATGTTGATTTGAACGGAAGTATCGGTTCCCTGCCGTTAGTGGTTGTTCCCTCCGGATAAACTATGAGATCGATACCGTTGTTAAGGGTCTTGATAAATTCCCGGGAAGTTTCAAGTGAGGCGGTTTTTGAAGCTCGGTTTACCCATATAGGTTTGGATGTATTTACCAGCAAGCCGATAAAAAACCAGTGGGCAATATC
>CAYMTI010000210.1:0-3259 GCA_964393315.1 uncultured Planctomycetia bacterium | reverse complement strand
AAGAAATTCAATGAACCTGAGCCTCTGCTGACAAAGATGTCGAAGCTTGTGGGGCTTGATAACAGAAAAATGTCCAAAAGTTACGGTAATTTTATCTCTTTATCGGATGAGGAAAAAGAAGTCGTGAAAAAAGTTAACAGCATGTATACGGATCCAAACAGAATAAGAGCCGATATCCCGGGAAAAGTAGAAGGTAATCCAGTTTTTGTTTATCATGATCTGTTCAATCCCGATAAGGAAGAAGTTGAAGATCTAAAAAACCGGTATGCTAAAGGTACCGTTGGAGATGTAGAGGTAAAAAGGAAATTGTCGAAGGCTATCAATGATTTCTTAGAGCCGGTAAGGGAAAAACGCTCGGCACTGACCGATAAAGCGGTCGAAGAGATCATTCATGAGGGTGCGGCAAAAGCCCGTAAAGTAGCTAAAAGTACTATGAACCGGGTTAAAGAATGTTTGCACCAGTATATAGATTAGAGCGGCACAATGGAGTTATTAGGCCATAATTATTGTGTGGGGTCTATCACCCGTAGAGCGTGCCTATTTTCTGATTAGTTATGTCTTATAAAGTAAAGCTTAATATTTTTGAAGGGCCTCTGGATCTAATGCATTTTCTAATTAAAATAGAAACAATAGATATTTACGATATACCCTTTGTTACAATAACTCAGCAATATATAGAATATCTTGAAATACTCAGGTTGCTTGATCTTGAAGTCGCGGGCGATTTTCTTGTGATGGCGTCCACTTTACTTCATATAAAAAGTAAGATGCTTCTTCCCAAAGATGAGTTTTTAGAAGAAGAACCAGGGGAAGAAGATCCCAGAGAGGAGTTGGTAAAAAGGCTTCTGGAGTATAAAAAATATAAAGATGCAGCTGAACAGCTAAAAGATAAACTCAACTTTCATAAGAGCATATATACCCGGAAAGGGGAGGGATTGGAAGGTAAGATCATTGCTGAAGACGGAACTGAGTATTTCGAGGCAAGTCTGTTCGACCTGATAACGTCTTTCCGTAAAGTCCTTAAACACATACCGAAGACCGTATTCCATGAGGTCGTTAAAGACAGGTATTCGGTTAAAGATAAAATACATACTATCTTTCATATGCTTCAGAACGTATCAAAGTTTCGTTTCGAGGATGTTTTCAGCTGTAATAAGGATAAAGATGAGGCTATTGTTACTTTTCTGGCCGTTCTGGAGCTTATAAAAATGCAGGAGGTCCTGATAGTACAGAAAGAAGTGTTTTCGGGGATAGAGATAATGCGGCATCCCGATGCGGTTAAACATATCCCGGAAAAATACGAAGATACTGATAATTGAATTCAGGGAGAGATATGGAAAATATAACAAAGATCAAAAGAATAGTAGAGGCGCTTATCATAATTTCCGAGAATGGGATAAGTAAAGAAGATATTATGAACTCTATTCCCGAGGCGGATATGAAAGACGTTGAAAACTCTATAGAGATACTTAACGAGGAGTATGTATCCCAGGACAGGTCTTTTAATGTGGTTGAAATAGCCGGGAGATATAGAATAAGTACTAAACCGGAATTTATGCCATGGATAAGTAATTTATATCAGAAAGAGGTTGAAAGATTGACCGGTCCTTCCCTGGAGACACTTGCTATCCTTGCTTATAAACAACCCGCTACAAGAGCGGAGATAGAGACTGTAAGAGGGGTTAATGTCGGAGGGGTCTTGAAAGCTTTGCTTGACAGGGATCTGGTGAGGGTAAAGGGGCGCAGGGACACTCTCGGGAGGCCTCTGGTGTATGAAACGACTGAGAAGTTCCTTGAACTTTTCGGTCTTAATTCAATAGACGATCTTCCTAAATTGAGAGAATTTGAGGAATCAGATCTGGATTTCCAAAAAACAAACGACAACATAATATTGGAGATCAATGATGAAGACGGATCCGGAGATGGTAATAATATGGATTCCGCAGAGAACGATATACCGGGCGAAGATAGGGAATATTCAGATGATGTTAAGCCAGACGGATCCGGGGAAGAAGATATGAGGTCAGATCCCGCGGGCGCAGAAGAGGAGAAACAGGAGCATGAAATCTAAAAAAATCGCAGAATTAAGAAAAGAGATCGATAAAATTGATGCAAAACTGGTGGATTTGATTAATCGCAGGGGAAGGGTGAGCCTTCAGATAGGCGAGATAAAAAGGAAAAATACGCAGCCGGTATACAGGCCGGAAAGAGAGATAGAAGTCTACTCCCGGGCCTTAAAAAAGAACCCCGGACCGGTTAAGGACGAATCTTTAATTGCCATATACCGGGAGATAATGTCCGCATGCATTTCCCTTGAGAGGTCTCTTACCATATCCTTTCTGGGCCCTGAGTTTACTTTTACTCATATGGCGTCGATCAAGAAATTCGGCAGGAGTGTAGATTACTTGTCTTGCGACAGTATTCCCGGTGTTTTCAATGAGGTGGAAAAAGGTAACGCGGATTATGGTGTGGTTCCTATAGAGAATTCCACGGAGGGGGCGGTAAACCATACTCTGGATATGTTCGTCAATTCTCCCCTGATAATATGTTCCGAGGTATATTTGCCTATTTCCCACAGTCTTCTGGCAAAGAACAGGGATATCAAAAAGATAAAGAAGATATATTCCCATCCGAATGTTTTCGGCCAATGCAGGGAATGGATAGAAAAGAACGTTCCTTTTGCCGAACTTTGTGAAACTCTTTCTACGGCAAAGGCCGCGAAAATAGCGAGTAAAGAATCAGCTTCGGCCTGTCTGGCTTGTAAAACAGCAGCGGAGAAATATAAACTTCAAGAGCTTGCCAGTAAAGTAGAGGATAAAAATGTTAATGTTACGAGGTTTCTCGTCGTGGGAAAACAGACCAGTAAAATATCGGGCAAAGATAAAACCTCGATCATGTTCAGTGAGAAAGATAAACCCGGGGTTTTGCATGATATGCTTATCCCTTTCAAGAGCAAAAAAATAAATCTTACTAAAATAGAATCAAGGCCTTCAAAAAAAGGGCTTTGGAAATATTATTTTTTCATAGATCTCGAAGGGCACTTGGATACGCCTAAGATAAAAAAAGCAGTGGAAGATCTTGAGAAAAAATGCCATTTTTTAAAGGTTCTGGGGTCATATCCAAAAGGGATGTGACTGGGAGATATAAAAACATATGTTTTTGACGTAAAGCTACTTAGCTGGTCAGGATAATACCGGTATAGAAATTATTAAATATCTTTTTTCCCCGGTGTGAGTTATTTTGTGATTTTATTCGGGAT
>CAYMTI010000209.1:0-3327 GCA_964393315.1 uncultured Planctomycetia bacterium | reverse complement strand
TCCATCCGAAAAGTTTCGCCGTCCTTCATGGGATATCCAAAAATGACCATACCGTGAATCAGGAATCCCTCTTTTTGGAATTTTCTTGTAAGATCCAGCATATCCTCGGGCCTAAGCTGTTTATTCATGGCTGTCAGTTCTTCCTGCAGCGGCGATTCGTATCCTATGGCGATAAAACTTATACCGGCTCCTCTCATAACGGAAAGAAGCTCTTTATCTCTTGCCATATCCAGCCTTATTTGTACGCCAACATCTAATCTTACATTAACTGCTTTCTGATAATTTTGCAACATATTACAAAATCTTATCGTTTCAGATCTCTGCTGCCCGAAAAGATCGTCGACTATAAAGAATTTTCTGCCGCTTGTAGTTTCAACGATTTTCCTTATCTGTTCCATTAATCTTTCAGGAGAAGCCGACCGGGGTTTTTCTTTAACAGTACAAAATTCACAATTCATCCCGCAGCCTCGGATCCGTCCTACCGGATAAGCTATTATCTTCGCATGTCGGACCAGCGAAAAATCGGGAAGGGGTAATTTATCAAAATCCCTTATCGGGTCCCTCGGAAGAGTATATACTGTCTTCCCGGCTTCTTTATAAATTATCCCTTTTATATCCTTTATATCGCCTTTTCCCACAAGAGCCATAAGAAGTTCTTTTATTGTCTCCTCCCCCTCACCTCTAACGATAAAATCTATCCCGGAGGAAAAAGCTTCTTCAATGGTCTCATCCACGAAATGACACCCACCGGCCACAGTAATCACATCATAGTTCTTATACAACTTCGCTATTTTATATAACCGGGGGGCCGTGCTCGTTAACCCTCCATAAAGACCGACAACATCCGCCGGTCTGTTTTTCTGGAGCAGCTCATGATCCGCACCGCCGGTCTTAGCGATCGGACCGACCCTTCTTAGAATGTTTACATCTATTATCTCGGCATCCCAGCCGGGCATTTCATTAACAGAGCTGGCCACACAAACAGGTCCTAACGGAGTAGTCCTCCTCGCGTTAAACGAGTAGACATTAAAATTCGGATATGAAGGATCTATCATTCTGAATAGATATCTTTTCTTTGATTTGTCAAACACAATCTACTTTCCTTATCTTTATTGTTTCCTGAAATTTTCCGGCAGCAGCTTATTTGACTTTGTTTATATATTATTGTATACCCGCAAACATTCAATAACAACATCATAATGCCGTTTATTTTATCCAGCTATGAAATGAGATCCCTCGACAGGCTCAGGATCAAGGCTCAAAGACCATTGGCAAACTAGAGAGCTTTATACCCTTATTTTCATTTAATCCTCGATTATAAAAAATATATAACAAATACAAATAAATCCCAAAAGATTACTGAACTAAAGATGGCTAAAGATCGTTTTAGAGATACATCGGGTTATTTATCGGGAGTTTTGGCTAAGGGTGAATTTTTTGTCTCTATTCCCGGTCTTGATCCGGATCCCGTGCTTTCTGGGGGGGATTTGTCGGCCTGTTCTTCCTGGTAGCCTAATTCGACAGCAAGTCGCGTTCTGGTATAAAGACTGGCTTTCCATTTATTCCGGCAATCAGCCTTCCTCGGGATCACTTATAAAAGAAACCCCTGTGCATAGAAACAGGCTTTTTTTACTATTTGTCTCGGGTACATCATAAAAAATAAACATATCGCGATCGAAACAGAAACAAAAGGGGCCCCATTAAAATAGATCGCAAGACTGTCAAGATACCCAGCGACCCGGGAGACAATTTTACCTATTAAAATTCGCGTACCGATACATAGAATACCCCAAAGAGTAAGGTATGTTTAGAAACTCGACATATTTCTAGCCATATCATACCCTTCTTACTTTAAATACCTGAAAAAATGAGATATACTCCACCAAGAATAACTAAAACACCACAAACCCTTTTCAAGATTAATGCTCCTTTAGAGGCTTCGTTCCAATCTAGATAATGCTGTATGATTTCCGTAAACGTACCGGCAAAAACAATTACAGCGCAATGTCCTACACCATACATAAGTAAAAGGGTTATAGCAAAGATAAGATTTGTTTTAGCAAGAGAAAAAGTCACGCCCAATACAGGCGCCATATACGCGAAGGTACATGGACCAAGCGCTACGCCAAACACCAGACCAAGAATAAATGCCGCAAGTAGTCCCTTCCTCTTCATCCCGACTTGACCGGGTCCTGAAAAAGAAAAAGGGATAACACCTAACAGATATAACCCTACAAGAAAAAATAGGCCCGCTACAAAATAATTGCCCCATCTGCCGATATCACCCGCCATCCTGCCCATGGCTGAAGTTACTCCGCCGATAAGAGCTATAGTAATTAATATTCCTAATGCGAATAAAAATGAAAGGAAAAACGCACGTTTTGTCCGGATTTCTCCCTGATCATCAATAAAGCCCACGATAAGAGGAATACTCGCCAAGTGACACGGACTTAATATAATGCTTAAAATCCCCCAAAAAAAAGAAGCGAATAAGGCAATAGCAGGATTTCCGGATAAAGCATTTGAAAGCCATGTAAATAGATTTAATATCATTCTTTTGTTACTCCATGTTCTCCTAATAGCTCTACAATTTTATTTTCCGCAAGAAACCCTGTATGCCTGAAAAATTCGTTTCCATCCTTATCAAGAAAAACCTGTGTAGGAATAGCTTGTATCCCGTATTGCTTCCCGTAGGGCTTTCCTTCGTCGGTCCATACGTCATAAAATATTACTTTTACTTTACCCGCATAGTCTTTTTCGATAGATCCCATTACCGGCTGCATCATTTTGCAAGGAATACACTTTCTAGAACCCAGTTCAACAAATGTAACTGACTTCTCATCGGCATTCTCCTTAGCACTTGCGTATCCACAAAATATAGACACAGTTAATGCTATTAAAATTATTTTTATGTTTATCCTCTCTGACATTATATTCACTCCTATTTTATCCAGGCTTTAATCTCATCAACTGACGGTACTTCCCCTGAGGCTTTAACCGTTCCATCTATAACCAGGGCTGGTGTTAACATAACTCCATAACTTGAAATTTGTTTTATATCAGTGATTTTTACTATTTCCGCCTCGATCTCTGTCGTTTTTACTGCTTCCTGAGCATTCTCATAAAGTTTCTGACATTTCGGACACCCTGTTCCTAATATTTCTATCTTCATCATTTACCTTCCGATTAAGCCGATTAATATTTTTACAGCAATAGCCATTAAAATAAACCCAAAAACTTTCTTGAGCTTCGCCTTATCGCTTTTAATAGAAATACGGCTGCCGATTTGCCCGCCGATAAAAGCTGCCAAGGCTAAAGGCGCGATCA
>CAYMTI010000208.1:0-3332 GCA_964393315.1 uncultured Planctomycetia bacterium | reverse complement strand
ATAGACCATGTAGCTGCCATACCGATAATACTTTGAGATAACATAGGTACGACTATCACCGCGCAGCTTGCGGCGATAGGTACGAATATAAATGCCCGTCGTGCGGCTATGAGCCATACGATATTTAATGTGATAGGCGCTTTATACATGCTTTTTTTTGTTTACACGGGTCTTTACGTGAGATTTCTTCATTTTGTTATTCCGGGAAAGATCACTTCCAGTAACATCATGTTCTTCATAGCCGTGGCGCATAGCGCTTTTAACGTAGTTAATACGCTGGTATTCCTGCCGTTTATCGGATATCTTGAAAAGCTAAGTATACTGCTGGTTCCAAAAAAGAAAGGCGCAGTTGAAATAGGAACGCAGTATCTGGAAAAACATCTTCTGGATACGCCCCCCATAGCGATCGAACAGGCGAAAAAAGAAACGCTCAGGATGCTTGATATGGCATGCGAATCCGTTGAGCTGGCGGTAAAAAACCTGGATACCGTAGACCGGAAAGAATTGAAGAAAGTGGATCAGCTTGAGCAGGCTGTTGATAATCTCCAGTCGGAGATAACACAGTATCTAGTGGAACTGTCTCAAAAAACGATGAATCAGGAGGAGTCAGAGGAGCTGCCGGTTCTTATTCATAGCGTAAATGACGCTGAAAGGATAAGTGACCACGCGGAAAATATTACAGAACTTCTGACGCAAAAAAGAGAGGAAAAATTGTGTTTCTCGGAAGGGGCCGGGGCAGATATACAAAAAATGAGCCAGGAACTTGCAGAAATGATGAAGGATGCTCAAGCGGCTCTTGAGACCGGGGACATTAACAAAGCCGAGAAGGTAATAATACATGAGGCTAATTTAAACCGTTTTCAGGAAGAAATGAAAAAAAGGCATGTAAAAAGGCTGAATAAAAGGGAATGTGAACTCAAGGCGGGTATTCTTTTTATCGAGCTGATAGATAATTTTGAAAAGATAGGAGACCATCTAACAAATATAGCGCAGGGTGTTATGCGGGGGATGAAATGGCAGGAGATATTTGAGCCTGTTGAAGAAACTGATCAGGTATAAAAAAGAGTCATGACAAATCTTCCCGATGCTGTTTTTTTTACGTTTCTTAATGGAAAGAACGGCATATCTTGAACATTTTTAAATAAGAGGATATACTTAATAAGCGGGTATATCCTCTTATTTTTTTGACTTATTTCAAAGGAGCCGCTTTCGGCATGCTTTTATATATTTTTTTCTTCACCTGTCTTTTGACCGCTATCGAGAATTTTGTTCTCGGGCCTTTGCTGTTCCGGCTCAAAAGAAGCGATCTTACCAGAAGATGGTTCTTTCTTTGCCTGAGTGTAGGAGTGTGGAGCCTTGGTTTCGGAATGGTCATAGTAACTCCCGGCGCCGAAACGGCGATTAGCTGGGCAAAAATGTATTATTGCGGAGTTATCCTTATCCCGGTTACTTATCTGCATTTCGCTGCGGCGTTGATCAACAAAGTTAAAGAGAAAAGGAACATAATTGCCGCCGGTTATTTGACCTCATTGATATTTTTAATAATAAACCTTTCAGGAGGGATCGTAACGGGAGTCACCCCTAAATTTATTTTCAGGAATACCAGTGTGCCGGGCCGGTTTTTCCCTCTTTTACTTATATATTTCGCTTGTTATGTGGGATACGGGGTATACATAGAGATCCGGGAGATGCTTAACAGCAAAGGATATGAAAGGGCCAAGCTGCTATATATAGTTGTGGCTTCTTTCATCGGGTTCGTGGGCGGGGGTACGGGATTTCTTGTCGCGTACGGAGTGTGGCCGCTGACGTCGATGGGGATGTGCCTGGTGTGGTTGTATCCGCTGCTTGTGGCTTATTCGGTCGCTACTGTTCATCTAATGGATATAGAAGTGTTTGTTCACCGGACCACAAGGGCGGTTATAGGCATCATTCTCTTTTTGGCCGTTCTTTACGCTACTTTTGTCGTTTTTGAGAGGTTTTTCAGACAATATCTTGGTCCTTTCTGGGTGCTTTCTCCTGCTATCATTTTCGGGGTAGGACTTGTTTTCCTGGTGTTTTTTATTAAACATGTTTTTAGAATGAACGAAGAAGATCTTTCCGCTAAGTTTTCATACAGGCCGATATTAAAGGAACTGGCAAGACGTACGGCAAGAGCGAAAACAATGGAAGAGCTGTTCTCTTTTTTTACGCGTTTTACGAGCGCTTACGCGGGGCTTGAGTATTTTGGTGTATTGCTGCTGGATCATGACAGGGAAGCCTATACGCTTATCAAAAGCCTTACCAGGACGAAGAAAAGAAAAAAGATCAGCACAGGATCTAAAGTGAGTTTAAATAATCCCATAATATGCCAGTTGAATATGGAGCCCGCCGTTATAAACAGTACAAAAGTGGAATTTGATCTTGAGCGTCGTGATATTTCATACGACAGGCGAAAATGTCTTTTGAGACTGCGTAACGAATTGAAAAAATGGGATGTAAAGCTTGTTGTGCCTTGTCACTCAGAGGATCAGCTTTTAAGTGTTTTTCTTTTGGGAGCCAAGATAAACAAAGAGATGTTCCTTCCCCGGGATGAGGATCTTTTTATGACCATAGCCGATCAGCTGGCCAAACCTATCCATAATTTCTTTCATAAAAAAGAAGCGATCGAGGGTTTTATTATCTCCCAGGAAGTCGTTGTCAGGGCCGTTGAGGCCAAGGACCCCTATACCCGTGGGCATTCCGAGCGCGTAGCTGAAATAAGTTACTTTATAGGAAAAAAAATGGGCATGGAAGAAGCCGCGCTGGAGTTCCTGAAATACGCGGCACGGCTGCATGACATAGGAAAAATAGCGATCGCGGACAGTATACTTCATAAAGAAGGTAAATTGACGGATGAAGAATACAGTATAGTTAAAAAACATCCGCTTGAATCTGTAAAGATGATACAGCCTATAGCTCGCCAGCTGGGCAAGAACGCGATAGAGGGAATATTACATCATCATGAGAATATCGACGGCACGGGATATCCTAACGGGCAAAAAGACGGAGATATACATTTATTTGCGAAGATCATCAGATGCGCGGATACTTTGGACGCTCTGGTAACAACCAGGCCGTACAGAAAACAAAAGACCGATACGGAAGGTATCATAAAAGAGCTTCTTGATTACCGGGGAAAACATTTCGATGAAAAGATCACGGATATCATAATAGAGCATATTGAGGATGAAGATTTCATTGAGTGGTTAAAAGAGTTGATAAAACGTACGGGAGCCATAACCCGAATTTGATCCGCAAAGGGGTCACCTATGGAGATAAACGTCAAGGGTAAACACACTACCCCCTTTGGCAAT
>CAYMTI010000207.1:0-3338 GCA_964393315.1 uncultured Planctomycetia bacterium | reverse complement strand
AAAACAACGTAATACTCTATTTGTAAGTGGTACTACAAATGGGGGAAGGTCAGCGGGATAAAGAGAAAATACTCTTATATTCATATATATCAATACCTGTTTCTCTACTTTTCTTTACCAGATAAAGCAAGTGTTCCGTAAGACTTTTTTTGTTATCTTTATACAGACCAAGTTCCGCGTCACACTCTTTCAACCTGTCGTTATAAACATGTAATTTGAGTTTTTTAACTTGCGCCTCAAGAAAGTCCAGTTTTTTTTCTATCCGGTCTTTTTCTTTCACCGTTTCTTTATATGCCAGCAAATTCTTTTTATAAAGTTCCGCGTCTTCCACCCCGTTCAAAACGATCTCTCCGGGATTCGTTGCGGCCAAAAACTCGGCGCCGCTGAGCTCTCCGTCCCGGGCAAAAAGATCCGCTACTTTTTTCCTGACATTTTCATTCTCAATATCCCGGTATACGCTAAGATCATATTTACCCGTTCCGCCTTCAAGATTTACGTGATCTATACCATATTTTTCCGCTATATATTCCAGTATCTCAGCTATTCTCATCTGGGCGTCATAATTGCAATGAGCGTCCTGAATATGTATAACCAGCTTATCGGAAATTGGCGTACTATCCTCAATATTCTTAAATACGGCATCGAGAAATGAGAGAGGTTCTGACCTATCCTCGGGCACAGGATCATCCATAAAAGAAGTTTTTCCTATTTCGCCCATATATGAGGGTAAAGAAATATCCGAAATTGAATAAACCGGAGAATATCTGTATCCTTGTTCATTTTGATTAAAATAATATGGATCCACGCTATACGCGGCATATGCATGATCCTGTATAACGGTATTTAAGATGAAAACACCTAAGACCACACAAGAGACATACTTGATAAATATCGAATATCTGCTATGTAAAAACATCATTTTTACTGTTTCGGCTCTTTAGACTTTTTAATAAACTAACATTGAGTTTAAGCAATATTATAACATTAATATTTTTTTATATCAATATAAAATCTTACTTTATTATACTTAACAGAGAGGGTAAAAAAAACCGGACCTTTACAATAAAAATCCGGTTTTTTAGAATAAAACTAGCCTATTTAGATCATAAAAGCTTTTTGATGTTTTCCTCAAAAAAAGCTTTGTCCCTGTAGCCTACTATCTTGGTAACAATATTACCATTACGGTCAACAATGAATGTTGTAGGAATACCCCTTATTCCTCCGTAACTGTTAGCCACGCTCTGATCCCCCATTAAGACCGGATACGTCACCCCATTTGCTTTCACAAAAGGTTCGACCACTCCAATCCCTCCCTGATCCAGAGCTATTCCAATAACAACTAACCCTTTAGAGGCATATTCCTCATATAAAGACTGGAAATGCGGGATCTCCATTTTACAGGGAGGGCACCATGTCGCCCAAAAATCTATTATCACTACTTTACCAGAAAAATCGGAAAGAAACACAACATCACCGTTAACATCCTTCAGGGCGAAAGCTGGAGCGGCATTAGCAGACGCTTCCTGGGTCTTTTCAGTCTGGCCCGGCTTATCACCCGTTTTGCCCTGGCAGGAAACAAGTCCGAGAGAAAAACAAATAAATGTTACCCCCGAGAACAACAATAAGATCTTTCTGTTCATAATATACCATCCCTCCTTCTATTGTCCGGGACACTTAATATCCCGATTATTTCGCGAATTCAAAAAGACCTTCCGGCAGATATTTAAGCAAAGTCCCTAAATTATCGGTAAATATCAAAACCCCTATCATGATAAGCAATATCCCCGCAAATACCTCTCCCACCCTTATGAATTTTTTATACCGCTCAAAAAATTTCATAAATATACCTATAGCAAATCCGGTTACAATAAAAGGTATCCCCATCCCGAGAGAATACACTCCTAAAAGGACCATACCCTCGACCATATTTTTTTTTGTTGCCGCAAGTGCCAATATCCCCGAAAGTATAGGGCCTATGCACGGCGTCCATCCGAAAGCAAAAGCTATCCCGACAACAAACGCCCCCCATATCCCCGGGGTAAAATTTTTCACGTTTATCCTCTTTTGATGATAAAGCGCGTTGATCTTGAAAATGCCTGTCAAATGCAATCCAAGAAGGACAATGACTATACCTGCTGCTTTTGACAGTATATTAAAATGTTTCGAAAGTATTTGTCCAATGAATGTTGCGGAAGCTCCCAGAGCTACAAATATCAGAGTAAACCCCGCCACGAAAAAAACAGATAATATTCCGGCTCGATATACGACATTCTTATTATCCTGTTTTTCCAACTCCTCGAGAGACGCTCCCGAAAGAAATGAAATATATCCGGGGACCAAAGGAAGGACGCATGGAGATAAAAACGATATTATGCCCGCTACAAAAGCCGCTCCTATGCTTACATTATCCATATAGCACCTTATACGCGATCTCTTTTATCATTATCCGGGTTAAAAGTAAAAAATGGGGAGAAATCCATTCCCCCCATCATGATAGATCCCAAGCTATAACCGTCTTCCTTCTACGGTTTATGGTCGGTATTTATATATTTTTCTAGTTCCGCACAGGTCTTGGGGCCAGCTATACTGTCATCTTTCAAACCGTTATCCTGCTGAAATCTTCTTATCGCCTCCCGGGATCTTGACCCCAGTATACCGTCTATAGCCCCGTCATAATACCCAGCGGTCTTAAGGGCTATCTGGATCTCACGGGAGGACATAGATACTTCCGGCTCGACAACCCCGGAATAGTTAGACTCCGCCCCGGCCTGTCCTGAAATATTTTTATGTGTTTTAACTGTAGTCGTACATCCGGCCAAAAATGTCATAAGCACTGCCATAAATAAAAAAGAGATTTTTTTCATTTACCGTATATCCTTTTTATTATTTCACAAAATACTGCAAAAGCGCTTTTTTGGTGTTTGTTCCCGCTACGCCGTCGACTTTTAAGCCCTTATCAGTCTGGAACTCCCGTATCGCTTCCCTTGATTTAGGGCCGAGCTTACCGTCTATAGCTCCATCGTAATAGCCTGCTTCCCGGAGCGCGGACTGTATATCCCTACTTGACATGGCAGCGATCTTTTCGTTGATACTGATGGTATCCTCTTGTCTGTAAGAAACTTCCTGGACTTCTACTTTTGTTTCGGGATACTCCTGTCTTTTCTCCAAAGAATCCACGCGGGTAGACAGAGAGTCTATCTCTTCCTGCATTCTTTGTGTCTTATAACTGGAACAGCCCGGAAGGACAAAAACTGATAAAAGGATCAATATAAGGAATTTTTTCATGTTTATCCTCCAAGAAATGAAAATTTGATATTTGCTATTATATTACGCTATAT
>CAYMTI010000206.1:0-3361 GCA_964393315.1 uncultured Planctomycetia bacterium | reverse complement strand
CTTATAGCACAAGAGATGTCGTCTTATGCTTCATCCCCCAGTACCCTTACAGGAATAAGCAATATTTTTATCCCGGGGAACCCTCTCCTTGATACATTTATGATATCTTTTACCGCCGCTCCCGTACCGGAAGTAACGACACCTATACATCCCGGGAAGAAAGGAAGCTCCTTTTTTATATTTTCATCGAAAAGTCCTTCAATAGCAAGTTTCTTTTTTAATTGCTCAAAAGCGAGCTGTAAAGCCCCTTTCCCTTTAGGTTCTACGGAATCAACATAAAGCTGATATTGCCCTCTTTTGTCATACACGCTTATTTTGCCGTGGCAAAGGACCTTTAATCCGTCCCCTACATCGAATTTCACTCCGGAGGCATTGCCCCTGAACATAACACAGTTAATTACGCTGTTCTTGTCCTTGAGACTGAAGTACGCGTGCCCTGCTGAAGACAGGGTATAATTTGATATTTCTCCCTCGACCCATATATCGTTAAATTCTCCTTCAAGTAAGAAACGTATTTCCCGGGTAAGCCTTGTTACAGAATAAAACTTCGCTCTGTCATCGAGAAGCCGGTATTGCTTCATTACTATCAAACATCCTTAACTTGAATCCGCCTGATATCCCGAGCTCTCCCGGTCTCAGGTTCGATATCTATTATTACACCATGCATTTCAAGACCCTTGTCCGCTACTTCAAAACGCGTTGGGAGCTGGGTAATGAATCTTTGAACAATATTTTCTTTAACTCTTCCGATAACCGAATCAAAAGGACCTGTCATCCCGCAATCAGTAATATACGCTGTCCCTTCCGAAAGTATTTTTTCATCCGCGGTCTGAACATGGGTATGAGTTCCCACAACAGCGCTTACCTTTCCGTTAAGGAAACAGCCCATAGCAACTTTTTCACTTGTAGCTTCGGCATGTATATCAACTATGATCACAGAAGTTTCTTCCGACAATTCCCTTACGGCTTTAGCCGCCGCGTGAAAAGGACAATCCACGGCAGCCATGAACACGCGGCCTATAAGATTCATAACGCCTATCTTTACCCCGGAAGGAAGAGTAACTACGGTCTGCCCTTTTCCGGGAGCTCCCAGAGGATAATTGAGTGGACGAATAAGCCGGTCCGTTTCATCCAGGAAAGAATATATCTCCCTTTTTTTCCATATATGATCTCCGCTGGTAATAACGTCAACACCGTTGGAAAAGAATTCCCGGACGACTTTTTCCGTCAATCCGCTTCCCCCTGCGGCATTTTCCCCGTTAACAATGGCCGCGTCTATATTTTCCTCTTTTTTTATCCTGGATAAATGCCGGTGTACCACATCCCTGCCGGGTTTACCCACTACATCGCCTATAAATAATATTCGCATTTCACCCTTTCCGGTACGCTTTTTATTTCGCGTACTCAATAGAACGTATTTCCCGGATAACAACTACTTTTATCTGTCCCGGATACTGAAGACTGCTCTCGATCTTTTTCTTTATCTCCATTGCCATTATTGAAGCTTCTGCATCATTTACCTTTTCAGGCTGAACAATTATCCTTATTTCTCTACCTGCCTGGATAGCGAAAGTTTTATCCACTCCTTCGAACTCATTCGCGATCGCTTCCAGATTATCCAACCGTTTAATATAAGATTCCAAAGTCTCTCTTCTCGCCCCGGGTCTTGCCGCGCTTATAGCATCAGCTGACTGCGCCATTACAGCAAGAAGTGTCTTAGCTTCGACGTCACCATGATGAGCCTCTATCGCATGAATGACTATATCCGGCTCCCCGAACTTTCTGGCCAGATCCGCCCCGATCTGGGCATGAGGCCCTTCCACCTCATGGGTAACAGCCTTCCCTATGTCATGAAGCACTCCTATCCTTTTAGCCAGATTTACGTCAAGCCTCAATTCCCCGGCCATAGCGGCCATCAGATAAGCTGCCTCTTTTGAATGCTGAAGGACATTCTGTCCGTAACTTGTGCGGAACTTTAAACGGCCGAGCAGTTTAACCAGCTCGGAATGAACCCCGTGTATGCCAAGATCCAGAAGCGTATTCTCCCCTTCTTCTTTAACCGTCGCCTCCATCTCTTTTTTTACTTTTTCCACAACTTCTTCTATCCTGCCCGGATGAATGCGCCCGTCTTCCAGCAACCTTTCCAAGGCTATGCGCGCTATCTCCCTGCGCAGCTTATCAAACCCTGAGATAATAACGGCTTCGGGCGTATCATCGATAATAATATCCACCCCCGTGGCCATCTCCAGGGCTCTTATGTTCCTTCCTTCCCTGCCGATAATACGGCCTTTCATTTCTTCCGCGGGCAAATTAACCACGCTTACCGTAGTATCCACCGTATGATCAACAGCGCATTTCTGTATCGCAAGCCCTACTATTTTCCTGGCTTCACGATCAGCCTTATCTTTCGTTTCTTCCTGAACTCTTTTCACCGTAAGTGCGGCTTCTTTTTTAGCTTCGTCCACCATTTTATCGATAAGCATATTTTTCGCCTGGTCTTTAGTCAAACCTGACAAAGATTCCAGTTTAGCCTTTTCATCCTCTACCATTTTATCCAGAGCAGACCTTTTTTTATCAAATTCACTGTGCTTATGGCTGAGTTTGTCTTCATTTTTTTTGACTTCTTTTTCTCTCTGCTCTATCAGGTTCATCTTCCGATCCACGTTCTCTTCTTTCTGCATAAGCCTTTTTTCCATCGCCAGAAGCTCTTTTCTGCGTTCCTTGGACTCCTCCTCGAATTCCGTGCGCAGTTTCAAGGACATATCCTTTGCTTCTATTACCGCCTCCCGTTTTCTTCTTTCCGCTTCTACTTTTGCGCTGTTAATGATCGTACGGGCATTTTCTTCCGCTCTTTTCACTTTCATTTTAGCTGTATATTTTCTGAGCACATACCCCATGAAAAAGAAAAATAAACATCCTAATAAACCAAAACCAATGTATCCTAACACACCAAAGCTAGCCATTTCACATCCTCCCTTTCTATATTTAACGGCGTTACGGGACAATAGATCGTCTTATTGATATTTTTTGATATCCGGGTTAATTTGTGAGAACCTGATCCACAGGTCTGTCATGATCTTCATACGGCAGGGACTCAAGAACTTGAAAGTCAAAAGCCAAACCAATCGTTCCGGCGCCAGATAAAGCTTTTTTAGACAGGAACCGGTCGTAATATCCTTTTCCTCTGCCCAACCGCCTGTTCTTTTTATCAAAAGCTATTGCTGGCACTACGATCAAATCTATTTCCTCCAATGGTACCGGCTTTATCTGATCCTGTCCGGGTTGATATTTCCCGTAAGGACCTTCTTCCAGATTTTCCATTGATGTTTACTCAGAAACTTTCAATTCGTCATTATCCCTC
>CAYMTI010000205.1:0-3368 GCA_964393315.1 uncultured Planctomycetia bacterium | reverse complement strand
AAATATTATATATTAGAAAAAATATCATACCGCTGTCTTCGTCACAGCGCTCTTTCTCTTATCTTTTAACGCTTATAAAATGCCCCATATAATCGACCAGGACCTGCATTTTATAGCTCCCGCTTACGGATGCGTATACACCCTTAAACCTTATACAAGCCTTTCACGGGTACCTTTCCTTTTTGACCATTCACAGCTGCCTACATTTATGAGCGCAGTATCTATTTTTACCATGGGGGAAATAGATAAAACCGAACATTTTTATTCCAGAGCCCGAAAAGTTGAGAATAAATATCCTAAGAAATTGATACAAAAACTGTGGGGTTCTATTCCTTTTTCCAATGAAATAGATCAGGAAAAATGGCTTTTGAAAGAAAAAAAGATAAAGTTTTCCGCCAGAATCCCGCATTTTTTTATGGGAGCTCTTAGCCTCCTTTTAATAGCAAAGATCGTAAGAAAAATAACCGGATCCGTACCGGCCGGAATACTGGCAGCCATATTTACTCTCTCTCCCGGATTGTTCGTACGCTTTTCATCCGGTGGATGGACCTCATCAATAATACTCATATTACTTTCAGTTATGTACACTTACCTGTATGAAGACGACAAAAGTCCGCTCTTTCTGTTCGGCATATTAGGCGACCTCATAAACCAGAAAACCGTTATAGCGGTAGCGTCTGTTTTTTTTACCGATATATGTATGAAAAAGATCAAAAATTTCCTTTATATCTTTTCAGGCTGGATGATCGGGATCATGCTGGTTAGTTTATACGGTTTACTGCTTAACTGGAACTGTTTTCTGCACGCGTTCTTTATGGATCACGGAATAACAAGAATGCTTGACGGAACAGCCAATATTTCCGGATTTTTCGCTTCGTGGACACGTACATTCCTATACATGAATCCTGTACTTTTCCTTTTGGGAATAGCTTGTGTTATATATTTCACTGTCAAAAAAAAAGCCTCCCCGGGCTGGATCATACCCGTATGGTTCTGGACGGGCAGTATGATATTTATCTTGTCCGCATGGCCCAACGCGCGCAACGCCGCGATCACATACCCGGCAATACAGATATGTCTTGTATCCGGACTATGGAAAATAAGTAACATACGCGTTCGAAAAGCTCTCATCTTAATAGTATCGGCGGTATTTCTGATCAATATATGGCTGATGGCAGGCACTTTTCCGTCGGTTAACGACTATTACGCATTAAATGAATGCGGAAATACTCCTGTCTCCGTATTAAATGAATACAGGGAAAATGTACTGGCGAAAAAGATAAAAGCTTTTACGGACAACTCTCCTGAAATCTTTTGACCTGATATTTATTCCCCAGGGTTCAACCCGTAACGTGACAATTCTTCCCTGAGCCCCCGGGGCACATTCATCCCGCATTTCACCGCGAGAGAACAGTAATAGGCGGCCTTGGACATATCCCCCATACTTCTGTAAGTAAGACAAAGATTGTAATATGAAACCGCGTCCGAGGGGTCTATCTCTGTTATTTTTTTATAAGCCTCTATTTCCCTCTGTTTATCCCCTATTGTATAGTAGGATCTGGCAAGAGACTTATACGCGTCCGTGTAATCGGGGTTTAACCGTAAAGCCTCTTTGTAAGCTTCTATCGAGTCCGGGATCTTTCCTTTTTGGAATAAAGCGTTTCCCAGATTATAATATGATCCGGGATCTTCGGGTACCAGAGCTATTGATCTATGATAAATCTTTATAGCCTTATCTATTTTTCCGGAATCCGTATATATATTCCCCAAATTGTTCAATAAAACCTGACTGTTCGGGGCCGTTTTCAGAGTTTCCTCGTAAAATACCATGGGGTTACTCCAGATAAAGCATCTCTGCCAGGTAAGAATAAGAAAAAAAACAGCGATTCCCGATACTACAAGATTAACAGCTATTTTTTTTTCGTATCTTTTTATAAGAAAATCACAAAAAATACCCGCCACAAAAAACAGCCCGATCGAAGGCAGATACATATAACGATCCGCGGCATATATATCTCCGACGGGTATGATCTTAATCACCGGCAAAAGCATGACAAAAGACATCGCTGATCCAAAGAATACTTTTTTGGAATATTTAAGACTATATATCACGGCTGACGAAATTATAAGAAAAAGAAACCCGAATACGGGAATAAGAGCGAGCTGCTCCGGGGTAACCCTGTAATATTCGTACATAGCTGATAAATTCAGCGGCCATATAAGCTTATATAGATAAAAAAACGGGGCCATGGCCAGGAAATATACCGCTTCCCATCCCTTTGCGAATACTTTCATAGCTCCCGCCTGCGCCTGAAAATGAATGTTAATAAATCCAGCAGCTACGGAAAGTATAAAAAATGGTATCTTTTCCATAAAAGAAACAATATTCATCCGCCCATAATAAAAATCCATTAAAATAAATACAACCGGTATAGTAACAGCCATGGGTTTGGCTAAAAGAGCGATAACCGTAAAAATAAAACAAAGTATTATAAATACCAGGGATCTTCTTCTAATATAGAAGGAATAAAATATAAGCGTTACCATATAAAAAAAAGCGCATAATACGTCCTTACGTTCAGCTATCCACGCCACGGACTCAACGTGCAAAGGATGTACGCCGAACAATAAGCCCGTGATAAACGCGATATACATATTTTTTGATATAAGAAATATGAAATAAAAGACCAGCAAAGCGGTCATAATATTCAACAAATAATTGGTTAGATGATATCCAAAAGGTTTAAGTTTGAAAAAGTGATGATCAACCGCGTAACTTAACATAGTAACAGGACAATAATGTCCCACATATCCTTTAGTGAACATTGATTTAATATTAGCGGCCGAAAGCCCCGTAATATCGTTATTGTCAATCACATAAGCAGAATCATCCAGATCGGCAAAATCATTTGTCAGAGAAGGCAGAAAAGCAGCCGCGGTCATTACTCCGATCACAACTATATAAAACAGCATTTTCATGTTAACAGGCCCCCGTTGTTTTCTCTTCTCAGTAACTTCTTTCCCGGGGGGAACATCACTCCTATTTTTTTTCTTTTTTCTTTTCATGATATTCCTTTTCAGCGTTAACATTCCAGATATTATCCTTACCGTCCACTCCTTTAACTATATTGTCCACCGCCGTCATAGCTGAGAGCATGGAATGGTCCTGATTATTATATCTATGCATCCCGTTCCTTCCAACAAGGAATAGATTTCTGAACATGTCCGTGAAGGCCTTTACCTCTCCCAGGTTTTTATACGTACCAAAATAAGCCGGGTAAGCACCCGGGCTGCGGACTACCACACTGTCCAATACGTCTTTTCTATCTATCATACCTATTTTAACAGCTTCAACTACGGCAAACTCA
>CAYMTI010000204.1:0-3390 GCA_964393315.1 uncultured Planctomycetia bacterium | reverse complement strand
AGCAGGTTGAGTTTGACGGAAAGGTTCTGTATAAAGATGTGTAAAAGTATTATTTTCTGTTATATAAACCCGTTGGTGTTATATCTACGGCGAAAGATACGCATTGCAGACCGATAGTCACGGATTTTTTTAAAGATTTTGATGCAAGGCTTTATCCGGTTGGAAGATTGGATAAGGATACCACAGGCGCGCTTATCGTGACCAATGACGGTAAACTGGCGCATAAACTGTCGCATCCTAGTTTTGAGATAGATAAGGAATATGTGGCTGTTGTAAATAAGCAGCTGAAGAAAGAAGATATTGAGACGCTGGAATCAGGGATATTGATCGACGGGAAAAAGACGACTCCTTGTAAAATAGAATTGGTAAGGACCAGAGGCACAAAGGCAGTCTACAAGGTTGTTATTCACGAGGGCAGGAAAAGGCAGATCAGAAAGATGTTTTCCTCCCGGGGGGCCAAGGTCCTTTGTCTTGAAAGAACTGTTTTCGCGGGGATAAAACTTGGCAAGCTCATAAAGGGAGGATTTCGTAAGCTGCGGAGTCAAGAAATCCTCCAACTGGAAAGACTGACCAGGGAATAAAGATTTCAAAATGTGAATTAAAAAGGGGATGATCTATGTCAAACCTGGATAAAAAAAGGGTAGACGCGATAATAAGGTTTGCTTTGAAAGAAGATATATGGACGGGGGACGTTACTACGCAGGCTGTACTGGATAGATTCCTTAATGTCGACGCTGTTATTGTTGCCCGTGGAGGCGGTATGGTATGCGGTATTGATATTGTCGAAAGGATATTCGCTGCCGTGGAATACAGCCTTAAATTCAGGCCTATGGTCAAAGATGGTGATAGCGTAAATCCGGGGCAGGAAATTGCTTTTGTGGAAGGGGAAGCGCACGCTATCTTGAAAGCAGAAAGGACGGCGCTTAACTTTCTTTCTATTTTAAGCGGTATCGCCACTCATACCCGGAGACTTGTTGATCTGGCAGATAATAGTAAAGTCAAGATATATGATACCCGAAAAACCATACCGCTGCATCGTTATCTTCAAAAATACGCCGTGACCGTGGGTGGAGGGTATAATCACAGAAATGGCCTCTGGGATATGGTCTTGATCAAGGATAATCATATAAGAAGTTTCATGATGCAGACCGGGATCAAAGACGCCGGTTCGGCCATTAAAGAACTGATACAGAGAGCTAAATCCACGGTTCAGAAGAACATTAAAATAGAGATAGAGGTGGAAAATATCAGGGAATGTGAATGCGCTCTGGAGGGAAGACCCGACGTTATTATGCTTGATAATATGGATGCCGGGGATGTCAGTGAAGCGGTCAGGATTAGAAAAGAAAAGGGTTTGACAAATACGGTCCTTTTTGAGGTATCGGGCGGAATATCGGCTGAAAATATCGGAAAATATGCCGGCACAGGTGTAGATATAATTTCGTCTGGGTCACTTACCAGTGAGATCAATCCTGTGGATTTCAGCCTTGAGATCATAATGAAATAGATCATAACTCCAAGATCAGAGCTCATAGCGCGGTATCCGGATTAAAAATCTTAAACTACATTATTCAGGCTGCGGAAAATGGAAAAATTTATATTAGAAACCGACCTTGATCCGGCGGGGGATCAGCCAAGGGCCATTTCACAAATAGTCGATTCTATAAATAAAAAGAGCAAGTATTGTACGCTTTTGGGGGTTACCGGCAGCGGGAAAACCTTTACAATGGCGAACATAATCGAGAAGGTCAACAAGCCTACCCTTGTAATATCGCATAATAAAACACTTGCCGCCCAGTTATATTCGGAATTCAAGGCTTTTTTCCCGAAGAACGCGGTAGAATATTTCGTTAGCTATTATGATTATTACCAGCCGGAGGCTTATGTCCCGCAGGCGGATCTTTACATAGAGAAAGATGCGTCAATTAACGAGGATATCGATAGGTTGAGGTTGTCTGCTACAAGCTCGATCTTTTCGAGAAGTGATGTTCTTATTGTGGCCAGTGTTTCCTGTATATACGGCCTGGGTTCTCCTGAAGATTATTCAAGTATGTTGGTCAATGTTGACAGGAACACTCCGATGGAGAGAGATGAAATAATAAAAAAACTGGTAGATATACAATATGAAAGGAACAATTATGATCTTGCCAGAGGGAAATTCAGAGTAAGGGGAGATATAGTTGAGATCTTTCCGGCATACAGGAAGACTGCTTACAGAGTGGAATTTTTTGGAGATGAGATTATCAGGATATCGGAAATAGATCCTGTGACAGGGAATGCGTTGGCAGAGCTTGAAAAACTGGCGATATACCCGGCTAAACATTTTGTAACTACGGAAGATAAAATAAACCGCGCGGTTGGATCCATAAAGAACGAACTGGGCGTACGCTTGGAAGAACTTAAAAACGAGGGAAAATTGCTGGAGGCGCAAAGGCTTGAGTCCCGGACCAGATACGACCTGGAAATGCTCAAGGAACTGGGGTATTGTAACGGTATTGAGAATTATTCAAGGCATATTACAGATCGTTTTCCGGGGTCGAGACCCTGGTGTTTGCTGGATTATTTCGAAGGTGATTTTATAACTATAATAGACGAGTCCCATGTGACATTGCCTCAGCTGCACGCGATGTATAACGGTGATCAGGCCAGGAAACAAACTCTTGTGGATTACGGGTTCCGCCTGCCTTCAGCGCTGGATAACCGGCCCCTGAAATTTGATGAATTTATGGATGTAACCGGCCGGATGTTGTTTGTTTCGGCAACCCCGGGAGAATATGAAAGAAAAAACAGCACAGTGGTGGCGGAGCAGGTTATACGTCCTACGGGGCTTCTGGACCCGCAGATATTCGTAAGGCCTTCCGAGAATCAGATATATGATCTTATAGAGGAAATAAGGGACAGAGCAGTAAAGAAAGAAAGAGTGCTTGTTACCACATTGACAAAACGTATGGCTGAAGAGTTGACCCGGTTCTTGAAAGAGATCAAGCTGAGGGTGAGGTACCTGCATTCAGAAATAGACGCTATGGAAAGGATAGAGATAATACGTGATCTCAGACTGGGAAAATTCGATTGCCTGGTCGGTATAAATCTTTTGAGAGAAGGCCTGGATCTACCCGAAGTTTCGCTGGTAGCGGTTATTGACGCGGATAAGGAGGGTTTCTTGAGAAGTTTCACTTCTTTGCTCCAGGTTGCGGGCAGAGCCGCGAGGAACGTGAACGGCAAGGTCATACTCTACGCGGACAATATAACTGGATCCATGCGAGAGGTAATAGAAGTGACTAACAGTAGAAGAAAGAAACAGATAGAGTATAATAAAGAGCACGGGATAAACCCACGTACGATCAAAAAAGCCGTGAAAGAAGGGATAGAATCGTATAAACTGGCTTAGGA
>CAYMTI010000203.1:0-3409 GCA_964393315.1 uncultured Planctomycetia bacterium | reverse complement strand
TCAAATCTATTTCCTCCAATGGTACCGGCTATATCTGATCCTGTCCGGGTTGATATATCCCGTAAGGACCTTCTTCCAGATTTTCCATTGATGTTAACTCAGAAACTTTCAATTCGTCATTATCCCTCTGAATATAGGGAACGGCTATTCTTTTCCCCAGTTTCAATGCCTTACCGATAAAATAAGCGGTATCTACCTCTTCCGGCAAAGAAACATAAATCATAACAAAACTGCACTCACGGAATTGTATATTCTCAAGAAGCTTATCCTGTATTATCCGGCTTCTCCGGGTCCTGCCTTCAGAACCCTGTTCCCGTAAACGCCTTTTTATCTTTTTCCTGATGTCTCCTTTTTTTTCAATAAATGAACCTTTATTAATCATAATAGTATACTATATGCATTCTTTTTTATCTAATTATTTTAGAAAAACCAACTTACTCTACCCCGCCATTATACTGTCTCTCTCGCCTAATCATTTTAATTACAAGCAGTTACGTATTTTTGTTATTATCCTTATTCCGGTAATAATCCTCAATCGCTTTGTGAAGGGCTTCCTCCGCCAGTACAGAACAATGCATTTTGACTTTAGGCAGGCCTCCCAAAGCTTCAACCACTGCTTTGTTGGAAACTGTTTTGGCCTCTTCTATTTTCATGCCTTTTACTAATTCTGTCAATATCGAACTTGTGGCAATCGCCGCCCCGCATCCAAAAGTACGGAATTTTATATCAACTATGCGCTCATTTTCATCAACATCCATAGTGATCTCCATGATATCCCCGCACACAGGATTACCGACTTTTCCACGGGCAGAAGGGTTTTCGATCTCCCCCACATTCCTGGGATTCTTAAAATGATCCATGACCTTATCAGAATATCCTTCCATAACTTCTCCGATCCTTATTTATCCCGGATAAACCGGGCTCATTTTTCTTAATCTTTCTATAATTGGGGGTAACTTCGCTATCACATAATCGATATCTTCCTTTGTGGTATATTTATCCAGAGAGAATCTTACCGAACCCTGAGAGAACAAAGCTTCTATCCCCATGCTTTTGAGCACATGAGAAGGTTCAAGACTTCCCGACGTACAGGCTGACCCCGTAGAAGCGGCTATCCCTTCCATATCCAGACTTAATATGATGGACTCTCCTTCAAGATAATCAAATGTGATATTCAGCGTGTTGGGCAATCGATAAACAGGGTGTCCGTTCAGTCTCACCTGCTTGACATTATCTTTGATCCCGTCATACAATCTATCTCTGAGAGCCCTAACTTCTTCATATTTCGACATCTCTCCGGCGGTAATCTCGCATGCTTTCCCTAACCCTACTACACCAGGAGTATTGATCGTCCCCGCACGTAAGTTCTTTTCCTGATGTCCCCCCGACTGGCATTTGGATATTTTTGTCCCTTTTTTAACGTATAAAGCTCCTATTCCTTTAGGCCCGTAAAGCTTATGAGCGGATATCGAAACGAGATCACACCCGATCTCCTGAACATCAAAAGGGATCTTCCCTATAGCCTGTACAGCGTCAAGATGCAGGGTTATCCCCTTTTCCCGGGCGATCTCCCCTATTTCTCGCACCGGCATGATAGTTCCCACTTCATTATTAGCGGCCATTATAGTTATTAGAACGGTATTTTTATTTATGCTGCCGATTAATTCTTCCATATCAACAACACCATGTTTATCCACCTTCAGATAAGTAACTTCATATCCCTGTTTTTCCAGGTCTTTGAAGGTATCAAGACCCGCTAAATGCTCCACCGAAGAAGTTATTATATGATTCCCTTTCGCCTTTAATGCCTCCATTACACCCTTAACGGCAAGATTATCAGATTCTGTCCCGCCGGAAGTAAATAGTATCTCATCCGGACTGGACGCGTTTATTGCTCCGGCAACCTGTTCCCGGGCAGTTTGCACATACTGCCTCGCTTCTCTTCCAAAAGAATGGGGACTTGAAGCGTTTCCGTATATTTCACCGAAAAATGGTTTCATCGCTTCAAATACTTTTTCATCTGTTCTTGTCGTCGCGTTAGCATCGAGATATACTTTTCGCATAATTACACCTTTTATTGCGCGATCGGATTTAAAATAAGGGACCTTTTCACCATATCACTTAATGTGTATTTTCCCAAAGTCCCTTTTATCTGTGCTTCTATCTCATCCCATATTTCTTTGGATGGACAGATACCTGCTCTTTCGCAGACATTTTTGCCTGTTTTCTTTGAAACGCATTTACCCGGAGCGACACTTCCCTCAAGTGCAAGCACGATCTCAAGCAAACTAAGCTTTTCGGGGGATCTAGCGAGAGTATATCCGCCCTTGGGGCCCCTGATACTTTTTATTATTTTGCTCTTTTTAAGCTTATTGAATATCTGTTCAAGATAAACACTTGATATGCCTTCTTTCCCGGATATCTGCTTAACAGAAACAGCTTCTTCCTTTTCGAAAAAAAGCGCCAGAGCTATTAAAGCCCTTATACCATATGATACTTTGGTGGTCAATAGCATATTTTACTCCGTTTACACCGTTTCTACGCTTTCTACCTCAGGTATTTCTTTTTTTATCGTACTTTCAACAACCGCTTTGAGTGTCATCTGACTCATAGGACAGCTGCCGCAAGCTCCCTGTAATTTAACTTTAACCACGTTTCCCTCAAGCTCTATAAACTCAATATCGCCTCCGTCACGCTGAAGCATGGGCCGGATCTTTTCTAAAACTTCCTTGACTTTATCTTCCATCTCATTCCCTCCTGTTATTATGCTCTACTGTAATAAATCGCTTAAATAATCGTACTATACCCTACTAAAAAAGTCAAGAATATATCGCATTATCTCGCGGCTCGGATTTTGTTTTGCGTTTTGAGTCCTTCGTAATACGAATTTAGCGTATTAGCGTGTCTCGCGATCGTGGATCGGAATAGCGATATAGTCCTTGTCAAACAAAGAACGCTTGTTTTTATTCAGGAACAAACATGGTGCGCGGTCGGTTGTTAGGAGCAAATTGAACCTTTCAGAGTCTAAAAGAAACATATCTACCGTTTTCGGTAGTGAGAAGTATATCAGTACATCTATACTGCCTATCAACCGTATCTATTTAGCGAACTTCTGTTCCTTTTCGTTTCTTAAAACGGTAGCTTGTTACCCTCGTCCGGAGAATTATCAGTTCGTTCTTTTTTCAACATGGCCCTCTTGTGAAGAGGTGTAGATTTTGCCTTGAACATTTTCTATATTTTTATTATCTTAATAGGGTTCCCGGCTACAATACTTACATTAATTAAAAATATATCGACCGAGATATGTAATAGAAATTCAGCTCCGGGAGGGCGCCGGGACCTTAGCCTTCATTTCAGGGAGTGTATAATTGAGTGTGTCTGAGGGGGGATAAAAGAAAAGGGATAACTA
>CAYMTI010000202.1:0-3420 GCA_964393315.1 uncultured Planctomycetia bacterium | reverse complement strand
GTTACGGTAGCGGATGACGGAGGTTCTTCCGGCAGGCTCAGGGAAGAATTCGGGGTTTTGCCTCCCGGAGACATCAGGAACTGTCTTGTCGCTCTTTCCGATTCGGGAGATCTTTTGGGCGACCTTTTTCAGTTCAGGTTCAAAAAAGGTGTTGGATTACATGGGCATAATTTCGGGAATCTTTTTATCACTGCGCTGGTCAGTGTGGCCGGTGATTTTGCTTCGGCCATAAGAGAATCAAGTAAAGTTCTTGCTATAAGGGGACGGGTTTATCCCGCGACGCTGCAAACAGTTAAACTCGAGGTAACAAGAGAAGACGGTACGGAGACAATAGGAGAATGCCGTATAAGAGAAAATAAACACAGTCCGATATCCAGGCTGAACCTTATCCCCAGTGATTGCAAAGCTACCAGTGAGTCTGTGGAAGCCGTAAGATCGGCCGACGCTATTGTGCTTGGCCCCGGAAGTTTATATTCCAGCGTTATGCCTAACCTTCTTATCGAAGGGATACAGAGGGAAATAATCAAATCGAAAGCTCCTAAAATTTACATATGTAACGTAATGACGGAGGCCGGCGAAACAGATAATTATTCTGTCAGTGATCATGTGAGAGCTATAATTAATCATACACATCCTAATATAATCAATTACTGTATAGCCAATGTTGCTCCGATATCAAAGTCTTTGTACGATAAGTATAAAAATAATGAGAATAAACTGCCGGTCAAGATAGAAGAAAAAGATGAGAAATGGATGGCGCAGGAAAGGATAACTCTTGTGAAGGCTGAAATAGCTTCCGGGCAGGAATTCGTACGCCATGATACGGATAAACTGAGTGAAGTTATAATGAACATTATTTCTAATCCGAAAAGAAGGTAATATCCGTGGGAAAAACTAGATTCGCGATGATCTTTCATTGTCATCAGCCTGTTTTTAATACGGATAAGGAAATAGAGCGAGCTTATAAAAAGGCGTATTTCCCGCTCATTGAAACACTTAAAAAATTCCCCGGGATAAAATCCTGTTTTCATTTTTCCGGGAATTTGCTTGAATGGTTGGAACAGAGACATCCGGAGTATATCCAGGGACTTAATGACCTTATATCCGCGAAACAGATAGAGCTGCTTTCCGGAGGGTATTCTGAGCCGATAATGCCGGTCATTTCAGAAAAAGACAGGCTGGATCAGATAAGACTGCACAAAAATATCATTAAAAGGTTATTTAATGTTTCCGCGGACGGAATGTGGGTTACTGAAAGAGTATGGGATCCGTGTCTTGTAAACACTTTATCTCGAGCAGACCTCAAGTATGCTGTTATAGATGAGGATCATTTTACGAGATCCGGCTTTTCTGAAGAGCTTGCTTATAAACCATGCCGGGTTAAGAAAGGAGAAGAGTCGGT
Source organism: uncultured Planctomycetia bacterium (assembly GCA_964393315.1). Taxonomy (GTDB): domain Bacteria; phylum Omnitrophota; class Gorgyraeia; order Tantalellales; family Tantalellaceae; genus CAYMTI01. Next base: position 2,018 of record CAYMTI010000202.1, on the reverse strand, counting down.
CATCTTACTGCACGGGCACTCTTTTTTGAGGTATTCTATTCCGTTCAAGGAGAGCAAGAAGACGTTGGATTACTTTAAAAGGATTGTAGATTCGATCGGGTTAAATGATGTATGTTTTTTGTTCGCCGATGACGCTGAAAAATTCGGGGCGTGGCCTTATACCTATAAGCATGTTTATAAAAACGGATGGTTAGAATCGTTCTTGGAAGGGTTGGAAATAAATAACGATTGGATAGAAACTTCGACTTGTTCCGGAATAATCGAAAAAATTTCTGCTGAAGATATAAAATGTCCGGAAAATTCCAGCTATAAGGAAATGAGAATATGGTCCGGAGGGAATTTCAGGAACTTTTTCAAGAAATATCCCGAATCTGGAAGAATGTACAGCAGGATGATGTCAATAAGCGAGCGGATAGAAAGAGCAAAGGACAGGCTTGGCGGGAGTTTATATGCAAGGGCAAAGAAAGAGATTTACAAAGCCCAGACCAATTGTCCTTATTGGCATGGAACTTTCGGCGGGATATATATCCCTCATTTAAGAAACGGGATATATAAACATTTGCTTAAAGCACAGGATATTCTAGAAGGTGTTTCGGGCAAAGATAAAAGTTCCTTAGGGGACGTAAATGATCATAAATGGGAGGAGAATAAAGAAACTGTTCTTTCTAATTGTTTTTTGTGTTTATATATGGCCCCGGAACGCGGAGCGAAATTATGCGAATTGGATTATAAACGTCAGAAACTTAATCTTTTGAATACCATACGACGGTCCAGGGAGAGATATCATAAGAAACTGGATTTCGGATATTTCTCCAAAATAATAAAAGCCAGATATTCCGCTAAAAGAGGCGGAGAAGTGGATATACACAATGTTTTGGGCATAGCAGAGCCCGGACTGAGAAAATTCCTGGATTATGATGATAACGGAAGAGAATCCTTTAAGACCCATATTTTCGAGTCTAAGGAGTTTAGAATGGATCCCGGGAGAAAAAATATAAGTGACCATGGATTTTTGAACGGCAGATATCGGGGTTCAACGGTCAGGGAAAAAAACAGGATAAGGCAGTTTTTTTCTAGAAGGGCTCAATTGGATGTTTCAGGAGGGGTATCTCGGGATATAGAAGTAGTCAAGGAAATAGATATAGGAGATGATCCGGTTATCTTTTTTACTCAAAAACTTATAGGGCATTCGTGTTCGATAAGGAATATGGGGATGGCCTCTGAATTCAATCTTATGATATGGGATAGCCGTTTTATGGCTAAACCCAGGAAGATAAGAACGAAAAAGTTCTGTTTGAAAGATAAGTATTCCGGTACGGAGCTGGATTTTTATTTTAACGGTAAACACAGCATATATTCATATCCGGTATATACTGTAAATGAAACAGAAGCGGGACTTTGCAGGACTTTTCAGGGACTATCCCTGTTTATTAGGGATGATGAAACTGATGAATATGATAGAAGCGAATATGTGCTTCATTTTTCTTTAACAATAAGGTAAGATGATACATAAGAGAGAAGTTATAATCAAAAATAAGACGGGCCTTCATGCCAGACCGGCTACGGTTTTTGTTCAAATAGCCAATAAGTATGATTGTGATATATCCATAATCAAGGAAGGACAGGAGGTCAACGGCAAAAGCATAATGGGTATTCTTATGCTGGCGGCTGAGAAAGGCGCCAAATTAACCATTATCGCCGATGGCGATGACGCTGAAAAAGCGGTAAATGAACTATCGCTTGTTTTATCTGGAAACATAGATTAAAGACCATGAAAAAAAATAATAAAATATCACAAAAAAGAAAACAAATTCAGATAAAAGGCATTCCGGCCGCTCCCGGGGTAGTTATAGGCAAGGTCCATATTTTTGGAACTGAAGACATGCTGCCGACAGAAAGAAATATATCGGCAGGTGATATTCCTCTTGAGATCGAACGTTTTAAAAGAGCCTTAAAGAAAACGAAAAAAGAGATATTGACCATAGAAGAGAAGATCTCAAAAGAAATGGGTGTGGAAC
>CAYMTI010000201.1:0-3431 GCA_964393315.1 uncultured Planctomycetia bacterium | reverse complement strand
GTTTTTGGAACACAATAATTATACAATATTTAGACATATATAGTCTAATGGAGGAGGCCAGAAGGGCCGACGCGGCAATCTCCTAAAAGAGAAAACAGCAAAGATATAAGCCATCTATCTCTAAAACCGCCTTTAGTTAACTATCCGTAGTCAATCCATTATTTGTACTATAAGGGGTATAAGTGGATAGAGATACCGGGGAATAATATAGGCAAAAGTGGATATTAACTAAAAACCCGGGCTATACGAGGCGATATTTATCTCTGTTTAGGAGGGTTTTATTGCTTTTTTTATTATATCAATTATAGAATTAAGAAGGGATTTGGGAGCTTTTAAAATCAAATATTCTCCCCAGAATACGGGATTGAAGTTTTCATTTCTAGCATGTTCATAATACCCAATAGATCTATTTAGACATTGTTTAAATGCGTCAACTATTCGCGAGTCGCCCAGATACCCTATATTGTCCAGGACGCTTATACCGCTTGTATCAACAAAACCTAGCCCAAGAGGTTTTGCATTTGAAATATGAGGATTGTCAACTTTTGATTCGATAATATATTTTTTTACATATTCTTGTTTGCGCAAAATAACTTCACACAGCTTATTATATTTTTTCTCATTATCTTTTTTCTCGTGATGCTCAATATACTCCTCAATATACTTAGAGTATAATTTCTGAAAATTTAGCAGAAAAGCTACACGTTTTTGATAATACATAGCTCTGCAGATGAAAATTAAAGGTATTATTAAGAGATATCTATAAGGCATAATCTTTATTATATTTTCGATTCAAGAAAAAAACAACTAAATTAATGATGACGAGTAAGAGATAGCCACATCTCCCTCTGCTTTTCCCAATTCTCCTCTTTCATAATAGGCCTTAACTTATTCTCAGGGATTGAATAGATTTTCTGGTCTTCGGAAAGTAATATATCTTCCTGTATAGAAGGGGCCAGACGTAACAAGTATAAAAACTGTGATATTCATGATGGCGTATAGCCCAACCATGATGCGACGGTTCGTGCGGATTTAGTGGGGTTCTTGTTAAGATATTCTCTGATTTGATATGCTAAAATCAAATATTGTCTAAGAAGAGGTTCTTTCTTTATTGATTTATGCAGCTGTTTCCTGCTGTTTGATCTTCTGGAAGATTTAAAATTAACCTGAAATTCCGTTCTCATTTTTATCTCCTTTTAGTCCTTCGTATAAAACCTCTATGCCTTTTGGGTAAGGGATAAGGCCGAGCGTGCCGGGTTCCCGTGTATAATCTATTTCTTTGAGCAGATGTTTAAGGGTTCTATGTTTTTCTTCCGCGGAATAAGAGTCCCAATTCTCACGCACTTGTTGAAGTACTATTCTGTATCGTTCCGCAAGAAGAGTATCGGTTATTTCCAGTTTCGGCAGAAGAGCATATACGGCATCTTCGATCTCCTGGGCATTGACGCTTCTTGTGGGACAAGTGCCGTATCCTTTCTGCTGGGCCTTTAAACACACATAATATCTATATTTTTTGACCTTATCTTTTGAGGAATAGGAATGGAACATGGGAGAGTCGCAGGCCTTACATCTAATAAGTTGTGATAATAGCCCGGCGCACTTGGCATTTTTCGGTATCTTTCGGTTAACTCTATTATAGGCGATTTGTTCCTGAACCTTCTCGAACAGTTCAATGGATATAATGGCTTCATGCTCAGCCGGGTACATTTTATTCTCGTAAAATATGCGCCCTGTATATATAGGGTTTTTAAGTATGATCTGAATGTTGTTTTTAATAAAAGGTTTTCCGCCGGTAATTCTACCGGACTGCGCTATATATTTCTTCGTGGTAAAGCCTTCTTCATTTAGTATGTTTGTAGTATTGAGTATGGAGCTTTCTTTCAGATAAATACTGTATATTTTTTTGACGAGTTTAGCTTCTTGCTCATTTATAATAAGTTTACGGTTAGCCTTGTCGATATCATAGCCAAGGATCGGCTGTCCACCCACCCATTTGCCTTTCTTACGTGCCGCTCCCATCTTATCTTTAACTCTTTCGGATATCATCTCACGCTCGAATTGAGCGAAAGAGAGCAGAATGTTAAGCGTTAATCTCCCCATAGAAGACTGAGTATTGAAATGCTGTGTTACGGATACGAATGTAACATTATGTTGGTCGAAGAATTCCAGGAGCTTAGTGAAGTCTAAGAGAGAACGGGATAACCTGTCTACCTTATATACTACAACACAATTTACTTTTCCTTCTCGTATATCATCTAATAATTTCTTAAGGGCGGGTCTTTCTATATTCGCTCCGGTATAACCTCCATCATTATATGTTTCTTTTAAAACCGTCCATCCTGAAGATTTTTGACTTTTAATATAATTCTCTGACGCCTCTCTTTGGGCATCCAGCGTAGTGAACTCCTTCTCAAGACCTTCATTTGTTGATTTTCTGGTATATATTGCGCAATAGACCTTTTTATCCATCTTTTGCTCCTTTTCATAATCCAAAAAACAGGAATCCATTCCAATGTTGCCCGGTTATAGCCCCGGCAACGGCACTTAATGTCCTGTAAACTTTACCGTCATACTCAAATCCCTTATCCAGGACCCGTATATTGATAATATTCCCCTTATATATCTTAGATATAACCGCGCCGGGGATAGGTAGGCGCCTGTCTCTTCTGCCTCTTCTGCCTCTTCTGCCTCTTTTTGAGGCATTATTATCCCCTTTTTGACGCAAAACCTTGTTGTTAATAGGGTCGTACGCCTTAATGAACTGCTCCAATTTTGCTTTAGCCTCATCGGATAGTCCTGGAAGGCCTTGTTTGTCGGCACTAACCATATGTATCTCCTTTATTTTAAATAACTTATCTCTCCAGCTAGCACACATATAGCCATACTTTTCTAGAGATAGCAAGTTATATGTTGGATAAATCTTGGAATGGGGGTATAATGATACAAAATGTAACAGTTTGTAATCCCACCAACAGAGAGGAAGAAATGACACAGATTTTAGAAACTTACACAGTTGAAGAAGTAGCTCAATCGTTAAAATTACACCCCTATACTGTGCGCCGTCTATGTCGGGAGGGGAAGATCCCATGTTTTAAGTTTGGTGGACAATGGCGCTTCAGGAAAGATGAGATTGAAACTTGGTCGAAGAGTAAGCAAGAGGGGAATAAACATGCCTAAGAAAAAACAAATTAACAAAAAAACAGAAGAACCTATCGAAAAACAATTATGGAAAGCTGCGGATAAGCTCAGAAAAAATATAGATGCCGCAGAATACAAGCATATAGTTTTAGGTTTAATGTTCCTGAAATATATATCAGACTCGTTTGAGGAACTGCATGAAAAACTTATTAAGGGTGAAGGGCAGTATGCGGGTGCTGATGACCTTCCCCCATTTGTAGTACCACTTACAAATAGAGTATTACGTTGTTTTT
>CAYMTI010000200.1:0-3444 GCA_964393315.1 uncultured Planctomycetia bacterium | reverse complement strand
CAAACTCGGAGAAGAAGTTGAAGCTGTTGCTTTAAAATCTGATCAGGAAAATCAGTAACTTTCGCTGGGTATCAATCAGTTGGAGAAAGATCCATGGGAAGGGATAGAGGACGTTTATAACGTTGGGGATCAAGTAAAAGGTACGGTAAGCGCCCTCACGGATTACGGGGCTTTTGTCGAGCTTGACAGCGGAGTTGAAGGGCTTGTGCATGTTTCGGATCTTTCCTGGACCAAGAGGATAACACACACTAAGGAAATGCTTAAAAAAGAGCAGGATATAGAGGCTGTAATATTGAATGTTGACGAGCAGAATCGGAGAATAGCGCTCGGGGTTAAACAGCTCGGGGAGGATCCCTGGGATGATATAGTTAAAAAGTATGATCCCGGGACAGAATGTGACGGATCTGTTTCAAATATAACCAATTTTGGTATATTTGTAATGCTGGAAAAAGATCTGGAAGGCCTTTTGCATGTTTCGGAGATCAGCCTGGCTCCAGAGCAGAGAATGGAAGACATTTTCAAAGTAGGTGACGATATCAGGGTTAAGATACTTCATATTGACGGGGTGCAGAAGAAAATAGCTTTAAGCACGAAGGGGCTTAGTTCATCTGAAGCCGATGAAGGCATAGGTGAAAATGAAAAAGAGGCAGCTGTAGAAAATTCCGAAGAAGAACAAGCATCGGAAGAAGAGAAATCTGAAGAGAATACGGAAAAAGATGCTGAGAAGGAGAAAAACGTTCCGGAAGTTCCTGGCGTTTCGGAAGAAACGAGTAAAGAGGAAGTGAACGAGTAAATCCTGTATAAGTAAACAGGAAAGGGCGGCCTTCAAAGCCGCCCTTTTTTTTGAACAAATCACATTTGAGAAAACATTTTTTTTCACGTTATCGGCCCCGCTTTTTCGGAATAGGGGATAACATAATGATGGAGGGGGAATGGATACATTCGAAGCCATAGAAAAAAGATATAGTTACAGGGGGTCATTTAAGAATGGGACTGTTCCACGGGAAGACCTCAGGAAAATAGTGGAAGCGGGATTGAAAGCTCCTTCGGGAAAGAATGAACAGACCACGGAATTCGTTGTTATTGATGATAATAAGTTACTGAGAGACATAGGGGCTATGCACGAGATGAAGGCTATGAACGAAGCCGGGGCTATTATACTGTGTATTCTTGACCGGGAACCCGGAGCCGTGTACGAAGGATATAATTTTCAAATAGAGGATTGCGCGGCGGCGGCGGAAAATATGCTTTTAGCCATAACGGCTCTGGGATATGCTTCAGTATGGATAGATGGCTGGTTAAGAATAGAAAGTAGAGCCGATAAAATAGCTGGATTAATAGGTCTGCCAGAGGAAAAAATTATAAGAATATTGCTTCCGATCGGCGTTCCCGCAGAAGAAGGTCCAAGGAGAAAGAAAAAAACATTTGAACAGAGAGTAAGTTTTAATAGTTACCGGAGCCGAGTATGAAGATAGATCGGGATATTCGATAGGTGTAAACTCTAGCTATAGAGCATGAGAACACCTATGTAATATTATGAACATGTACCGGGGGATTGTTTCTTTGACGGTAATTATCATTTTATTCCCTGTTGACCAACATAATATAGCTATGCTACAATACCACGATTATGAAGCCAGTAGACGAACAATTAAACTTGATCCAAAGGGGCGTGGACGAGATCATAAGTATAGATGAGCTCAAGTCCAAGCTCAAAGAGAAACGTCCATTGTATATTAAAGCCGGGTTCGATCCATCCGCTCCGGACATACATCTGGGGCATACTGTTCTTTTACGTAAAATGAGGCATTTCCAGCAATTGGGGCATGAAGTTTTTTTTCTTATAGGTGATTTTACCGGCCGAATAGGAGATCCTTCGGGAAAATCCAAGTTACGCAAACAACTTTCAGCTGAAGAAGTTAAAGCGAACGCTAAAACTTATAAGAAACAGATATTTAAGATCTTGGATGAAAAAAGAACAAAAGTAGTTTTTAATTCTAAATGGTGCGCTAAACTTGGGGAAGAGGGGCTCTTCGATCTTTCTTCGAGATACACGGTTGCCCGTATGCTAGAAAGAGATGATTTTCATAAGAGGTATACCGGAAATGCCCCGATAAGTATTTTAGAGTTTTTATATCCATTACTTCAGGGATATGATTCTGTTGTTATGGAAGCGGATGTCGAACTAGGAGGGACTGATCAAAAATTTAATCTTTTAGTAGGGCGGGGGCTTCAAAAAAATTACGGCTCAGATGAAAAGGTAATATCATATCTTGAAAAAGGGATATCTTTTTACCGAAAAGATGTTTGGGGTAAAGATTCCGGTAAAAAGATAAATTTTGATCCCCAGACAATCATTACAATGCCGATACTTGAGGGCCTGGACGGGGTTGAAAAGATGTCCAAGTCTCTCAACAATTATATTGGGATCGATGAGCCGCCTGATGATATGTTCGGAAAGGTCATGTCTATTTCGGATGAACTTATGTGGCGTTATTATGAGCTTTTGACCGATATAAATTATGGGGATATAAGGGGAGATGTCGAATCCGGAAAGATTCATCCTAAAAAGGCAAAATCGGATCTTGCGAAGGATATTATTTCGGAATACTACGGTAAAGATCCTGCCGAAAAAGCGGCTCAGAATTTCGAGGCGGTTTTCGCTAAAAAACAGATCCCGGAGGATATTCCGGAATACGGATTTGATTCTGAGAAAATGTCAGTGATAGACCTTATACTCAAAGCAGGATTTGCTGGATCTACCAGTGACGCGCGCAGGCTCATTAAACAAAAAGCTGTTTCACTAGACGGTGAAAAAGTGGATAATATAAAAGAAGTGATAATCCTGAGTAGGGAGAAGAGGGTATTAAAGGTCGGGAAACGTAAGTTCTGTAAGGTTTTTAGAGGATAGAAAAAAACTATTAAAAAAGCTTGACATTTTGTTTTATATGCGTATAATCACATCTACGCATGTTTGAAATAAGAGCGAGACAATCCTGCGAATTTGATTAGCAGGAATAAAGGAAAGCATCGTAAGATGCTTTCTCTTTATGATAGATCTTTGAAAAAATAGCCAAAAGTACATGGGTTACATGAAATTCAATTGGAGAGTTTGATCCTGGCTCAGAACGAACGCTGGCGGCGTGGATTAGGCATGCAAGTCGAACGATTCCTTTCTTCGGAGGGGGATAGTGGCAAACGGGTGAGTAACGCGTGGGTAATTTACCTTTGGGTTCGGAACAACCCGCCGAAAGGCGGGCTAATACCGGATAAGACTACGGCTTCCAAGAAGCAGTAGTTAAAGATGGGGATCCTGAAAATGGACCTGTCGCCTATAGATGAGCCCGCGTCCTATCAGCTTGTTGGTGGGGTAAAGGCCTACCTAGGCAAAGACGAGTAGCTGGTCTGAGAGGATGATCAGTCACACTGGGACTGAGACACTGC
>CAYMTI010000199.1:0-3454 GCA_964393315.1 uncultured Planctomycetia bacterium | reverse complement strand
TATTTTAACAAAATTAACGTTGGAATCACCATTTATATCTCACATATTATCAGGTTTCTTCCGGATCAATAGGAACTGACGCTTTTCAGGAGGTTGACACTTATGGTATGAGCATACCTATAACTAAGCACAATTTCCTCATCAGATCAGCGGAAGAGCTGCTTACCGCTGTGCCCAAAGCATTTCATATCGCTTCCAGCGGAAGACCTGGTCCGGTTCTTATAGATATACCAAAAGATGTTCAGCTGGAAACTATAGATCTGAAAACTTTGGGTATTCCAGTTAAAGAGGAAGACACTATATGTTTTGATCCTACAGAAATAGAAAAAGCCGCGCAGATGATAAATAGATCCCAAAGACCGATAATATTTGCCGGTGGTGGAGTCATTATATCTGGAGCAAGTGAACAGTTAATGGAGCTATCAAGAATAAATTCTATTCCTGTTACTTCAAGCCTAATGGGGCTAGGATCTATTCCCGCAGAAGATGAAATGTTTATAGGTATGCTTGGCATGCATGGGCAAAGATATACGAATCACATCATGCATAAGACAGATCTTTTAATTGCGCTAGGCACCAGGTTTGATGACCGTGCTACGGGCAAGGTTAAGGAGTTTTGTCCCCATGCTAAGATAATACATATAGATATTGATTCTTCCGAAATAAATAAAATAAAAAGGGCTGATATCGCGATTTGCGCTGACATTGCGCCTGCAATAGCGGCTTTGCTTCCGCTAATCGAGCGCTCTGAAAGGGAAGAGTGGAAAAATACCATCAAAAATCTAAGAAAAAAATATCCTATCGCTAAAAGCGGTAGAGAGGATCATAAGTCTCCAGGCTACTTAATTAACTTGATTGGGGAGATTGCGAAAAACACAGCGATAATTACAACAGATGTTGGACAACATCAAATGTGGGTTGCGCAGTTCTATCCCTTTACAAAACCCAGGACATTTCTTACATCGGGGGGATTGGGCACAATGGGTTTTGGTTTCCCGGCGGCTTTAGGCGCAAGCCTGGCCAATCCAGGAACCAAGGTTATTTGTTTCTCAGGTGACGGATCGATACTTATGAATATTCAGGAGTTGGCGCTATTGTCTGAGCTGAATCTGGATATCAAAATAATCATCTTTAATAACAGAACTCTAGGCCTCGTTCGACAACAGCAGGAATATTTTTATGGTAAAGAGTACATTGGATCACAGTTTTATTGTAAAACTGATTTTGCTAAGATAGCGGAAGGTTTTGGCATTGAAAGCTTTGATTTGTCAAGCTCAAAAGATCCAATGAAATTTCTTAGAATAGCAATTCAAAAGGAAGGACCGATACTTATTAATATTCCTCTGGATAAAGATGAAAATGTTAATCCGATGGTTGCGCCGGGAAAAGCTAACTATGAAATGATAGGAGGTGAGGTAGATGAATAATAAAGCCAATATAATAATAGAACTCATTGTAAATAATCATCCGGGAGTTATGTCTCACATAACAGGGCTATTTGCGAGAAGAGCTTTTAATTTGGAGGGCATACTGTGCGGAGAGATTGAAGATGGACAAAAAAGCCGGATATATCTTCTTTTTAACAATGATGACAGACTGGAACAAATAATAAAGCAAGTTAAAAAGCTATATGATGTTTTAAGTGTCGCTATCCGGAAAGATTACGACCATACTCTTTTCAATAGATTGCATGAATTTGTTTTAGATTAAATAGTTCTAACCTATAATGAAGGGTAAAAATAAAACCGTTGTAAGTTCTTTGCTTACAACGGTTTTATGAAATGGCGTGCCAGGGGGGATTCGAACCTCCGACCAACGGCTTCCGGGCTGTTATTTCTATATTACCCCGGGCCCCTCGTCGTCTCTTCTTTCCTCCTCGGTGTCGTATAGCCGCTTTCTCATTTTCCTATGGAAAATGAGGCGGCCTACTCAGCCTAAAAAAAATGGCGTGCCAGGCAAGATTCGAACTTGCGACCAACGGCTTCGTAGGCCGCTACTCTATCCACTGAGCTACTGGCACACCTTTATATATGTATCTTTATTTATTACTGTTACCACATCTAGACATTTTTCAACAGCTTGCTTGTCGTTTTCTGGTGTCCATATAGTGTCCATCATGCTTCCAATTTTGTCAACAGCCTTGTTTTTATGCCCCCGTGAAAGATGAGAATATCGCATTGTCATTTTTATATCTTTATGCCCTAATAGCTCTTTCACAGTCATAAGATCAACGCCATTCATGACCAAATGGGAAGCAAAAGTATGCCTCAAGTCATGGAAACGACAGTTCGTAATTGTAGCACACTTCAGAGCCTTTGAAAAGGGTTTCTCTATGCGCTTAACCGGAAATAATTCATCTTCCTTTGAGTGTTCCCTCATGTTTATCAATGTTCGTTTTAACGGCAAATTCATAGGGATGATCTTTCGTTCATTGTTCTTAGTCTTATGGATATATATCAGATCATTTCTGAAATCAATATCCGACCATTTTAAGCTAAAAATTTCATTCTTTCTCATACCTGTATTTATGGCGACCATAACTATCTGCCTTACATACTGCGGACACGCATCTAGTAAACGTCCTATTTCTTCTTTTTCCAAATACCGTACTCTGGCATTGTTTTCTTTATAGTGTTTAACTTTATTGAATGGATTCTCTTTAGCGTTCCCCCATTCAATAGCTTTATTATAAACGGTCTTTATTATGGTTAAATATCTGTTAATGGTGGAATCTTTTGTGCCTTCTTGGAGTTTATGTTTCTTAAATTGTTCGATCTGAAATGGTGTTATATCGTCTAAATACGTGGCCTTTCCAAAGAAGCTAACCGCTAGGGTTAATCTGATCTTGTCGTCCTTCCAAGAAGCTTTATTTGGCTTAGAATAGGTCTCTAAAAAGACTTCAACGAAATCGGAGAACTTTATGCGTTTTATTTTCTTCTTATCTAGGTATTTCCCCTCTGCTATTTGTGCTTTACGTTTACCAAGAACTGTTTCGGCCAGTTTCTTTGAAGGTCCTATTTTCTCTCTCTTACGTCTACCATGAACGTAATAATCTATATACCACTGGCCATTTTTTTTAAATGTTCCCATAGTTACTCTTTTTTATCACGCCATTTTTTCCAACACCAAAGCAATAAATTACTTGTTGTGCGATGTTCTTTTTTAGCATCTTTTTCTAATAGTTTCTTTTCTTCCGGGCTTATCCTTAGATTGATCTGTGTTCGCTTGGTCATCGAGAACTCCTTTTAAGTATACCATAATGTATAGACATTGTAAAGACATATATTTACCTTGTCTATTTAGTTAATTATCTATACTATACACCTCAACAGAGTTAGATTCAAGCCATTCATCAATCCTATCCTTATCAAACCTTACTAAACGTCCAACCTTTATATACGGTGACCTTCCCCCCAAAAACAGTGCCACTTGTAATTAGAGTGCAAGTGTGTTA
>CAYMTI010000198.1:0-3500 GCA_964393315.1 uncultured Planctomycetia bacterium | reverse complement strand
ATCCCATGGATAAGAATAGCTGGCTGATAAATGATATGGTGCAGGGGAAAAGTTTGAAAAGAAAAATAACAATTCTATCGGATTTTGATACTATTGATCTTTTAAAAGCCAGTGATCTGGTCCTTTCAGGCGGCTCTACGGCTTACTTGGAATCCCTGCTTATAAATGTGCCGGTTCTGATTTTCGATGATTTTCAAAAAGCCTTCTGGCAGGATCTAAGAGCTGAAACCATCGATATGGGTAACCCTGATGAAAGCATTAAAAGAATAGGGTGCATACTTTTCAGCGACGAGGATAGAAAAACAAGAATGGAGCGGCAGAGTGATGAATTAAAATGGCATTTTGCCGAAGGAAACCGCAAATCAATAGAAAAATTCAATTGTTTGCTAAACAGTGTAGGGAGAGGACATGGCTAAAGAGCTCGCGTTCAGGAAGGAAATCGTAGATCTGGTGCCGGATAAGGCTGTAAAAATACTTGATGTTGGCTGTGGATACGGGGATGTAGGTTCTGCTCTGAAAAGAAGTTCTGATCGAGAAGTTATAGGGATAGAGATCGATCCTGAAAGAGTGAAAGCTGCGGAAGGCAAGATAGACAAGGTAGTTGTAGCGAACATCGAAAAGGATGAACTGCCGTTGGAAGAAGAGTACTTTGATTGTTTGATTTTTGCTGATGTTTTAGAGCATATGGTAGAGCCTTTGAAAGTTATAAACAGATTCAAGCGATTTCTTAAAAAGGGCGGGATCATAGTGGCGAGTTTACCAAATATTCGGCATATATCGATCATATGGGACCTGGTTTTTAATGGTAAATGGCAGTATAAGGATTATGGCCTTATGGACAGGGGGCATTTAAGGTTTTTTACAAAAAAAAGCGTATCAAATATGTTTAGTGCAGCGGGACTTGATATAGATTGTATGGACAGGATATTTTCTATCAGGGGATCAAGGTATATTAATGCTTTTACCTTTGGATTGTTCAAAGATTTTTTAACGGCTCAATATGTTTTTAAGTTAACCGTCAGATAAGTATGCTGTAAAAACGGGATAAAATGGAGAGGTGTGAATCGTGAACTGTGAACTATTAACAGTTCACTGGGTTAATAGATAAAAGTATATAGGAAGGAGAGGAATATATGGGAAAAGTTACCGCGGTAATACCTGTAAGAGGAGGAAGTCAGAGGCTTAAAAATAAGAATTTACGTCTTATCGGCGGGGAAAGTCTGTTGGCCCGTAAGATAAGGATATTGAAGGAATGCGATAATGTTGATTCCATTGTTGTTAATTCCGATTCTGATGAAATGCTTGATGTGGCCGTAAGGAATGGTGTAATGGCGGTTAAGCGGGATTCCGCGTACGCGTCCAGCGACACTTCTACCAACGATGCTATATGGCATGTTCTGTCCAACGCGCCGGGGGAGCATGTAATGTGGGCGCAAGTTACCAGCCCTCTTTTATCAAGAGAGCGTATAGATTTTTTTATCTCGACTTATTTTGACAGGCTCAAAGAAGGCTATGATTCGCTTACTACCTATAAGCCGCTTAAAGAGTATATATGGGATGAAAAAGGTCCTATAAATTATGAAAAAGGCAGGCATGTTAACAGCCAGGATCTTCCTTCATATAAAGCACTTACATTTTCGGTCATGATAATCAACCGGGAACAGGCGGTCAAGAGACGCTATTACATCGGCGAAAAACCCTGGTTTGTTGAAGTTACCAGGGAAGAAGCGGTTGATATAGACGATGGGGAGGACCTTTATATCGCTAATTGCTTTTTGACCAAACAATCTTTAATGGACATTATGGATGATCAGGACGGATAATGAGCGGAGAAAAAACAAAGAATGTGGGATATATTTTCGGATCTAAGCTTATATCTTTTTTCGCGGGTATAACACGGGGTTTTTTCGTTCCCGCTTATCTTGGGCCCGAGTTATATGGAGTGATCGGGATATTGAAGCTGGTAAAAATAATATTAGGTTTTTTAGGGTCCGGAATGGACCAGGCATATTTACGCCTGGGAATAGATGTGAGAGAAAAGGCCGATCCCCTTCCGCAGCTGAAGGTGCTTGAGGATAACGTGTTCTCATTTTTTGTTATAGCCGCTGTTGCTGGTATGCTGGGCACCATGGCAGTTCCTTTTATTTTTAAGAGGCACGATTCTTATTTGCAGGATTTGATGATCTTTTGTTTTTTTGCGACGGCTATCCAGCATCTTTTTCAGACCGTAGGCCTTTTTTATTTTCAGACAATGAAGATACAACGGAGATTTAAGTTCATTTCATTTATGAATGTCCTGCAACCGTGTATAGCGCTTATCTTGATAATCGCAACAGTTTTTAAGTGGAAAGTAAAGGCTGTTTTCATGGCGGATCTTATTTCTGTTGCAGTTGTACAGTATCTTTATTTCAGAAAAAGCGGGATAATACCAAGGCTCAAGATACACCTTAAGGAATTCCGAAAACTGGCCGTATATGCTATCCCTTTCTTTATAACGGGAATTTGTTTTTATGTTTTCAGGTTTTCAGATAGGACAATAATCGCTTCTTTTCTGCCTTTAAAACAATTAGGGCTTTATTCTTTCGCTATCGGCCTGGCTGAGAACAGCAGACTTTTAAGCGTTTCTATTAACGAAGTTAACGGCCCTTATGTTATACAGCAGATAAGCCGAGAAAAAGATATGAGTAATCTGGCCCCGACTATAAAATCTTATAGTTATAAACTTATGTTGTTGAATTTTGTTTTTGCTTTTACCGGGATAGTGTTGTCTCCATTAATAGCTTATGTGCTTCCCGATTACGCTCCTTCCATATTTGTGCTAAAACTTCTTTTGATAATCATGGTGCTTCGGACTTTTCCGCTGTATCAAAAGATGATACTTGGAGCCCCTGCGATAAACAAGCAGAACCACATTAATATAGCCATGGCTATAAGCGGGGTTATAAATGTTATATTAAGTATAATTTTGGTGAAGAAAGGATACGGAATAAACGGAGTCGTGGCCGCTACGCTTGCGGTTCATTTACTCATGGCCTGTTTTTATGTGGTGGCTTCTGAAAGATACTATCTTAAAAAAAAGGATCCGATTTTCTATATTAAGATGTTCTTTCCTGTGCTCGTCCTTTTTCTGTTATGTCTGGGGCAGAGATTGCTTCCCGGATATGATCAGGGGGGAGTCTTCATTAACCTGTTTTTTGTTCTTATCCTGGCAGGGGCCGTGTTTTTGTTTTTCAGGAATGAAGCGTCGGATTTGACGGTGAAAATAATATGCGGGTTGAAAGACGGGGGTAAGCCGTAATATGAAAAATACCGGTCAAAAAAAAATACTTTTCTTGGGACATTCCAATAATGATATCGATCATTTTCTTCCGATTATCGACGGTCTTAATCAGAACGTTAAGTTTAAGAGCTTGATGCTGTTTTTGAGGTTCGAAGAAGAGGCTGTTAGCAAT
Organism: uncultured Planctomycetia bacterium; assembly: GCA_964393315.1. Classification (GTDB taxonomy): domain Bacteria; phylum Omnitrophota; class Gorgyraeia; order Tantalellales; family Tantalellaceae; genus CAYMTI01. The sequence goes on along the minus strand of CAYMTI010000198.1, from coordinate 48 downwards.
GATCTTCACAGAATTCTTTTTGAGCGATTATCCTTGGAAAGGATATCC
>CAYMTI010000197.1:0-3502 GCA_964393315.1 uncultured Planctomycetia bacterium | reverse complement strand
ATTAAAGAACGGAATGGTATGAGATATTTCATAACTAAGGGAGATAATAACCCAGTTCCAGATCCTTTTATTATTTATTACCGAAGAATAATACTTAGCAGATCGGCGTACGCTTCTTTTCCGGGACAGAGGATCTACATCGACAAGCCCGAATTTTTTGGAATACCCCTCAGCCCATTCATAATTGTCCAGTAGTGACCAGTGGAGATATCCCAGAAGGGGAAGGTTCTCGTTCACGGCTTTAAGAAGATATTTAAGATGCTGTTCAATGAAATCTTTCCGTTCAGAGTCCCGTGTCGTAGCTATACCGTTCTCCGTTATAAGTAAAGGAATATCGTATTGTGAAAAACTTCTAACCAAAGAATATATCCCGGGTGGAAAAACCTCCCATCCCATATCGGTTATTTTTCCACTGATCCTTTTGCTGTTATTGTAGGACTCTCCAAGCGGGTCAAGAGGGAAGGGTCGGGCCTTTTTTATAAATTGTCTGTAATAGTAGTTCAACCCTATGAAATCGAGAGTATTACCCGCTTCGAGAGTTTCCGATCCTAATCCGGGGATACATATTTTCCCCTTTACGCATGAGGATACAAAGGAATGGTTATGCGCGAATTCCCTGTTCTCGGAAGAAGATATATCCTTTTCTGTTAAAGAATCAGGCTGAAAAGCTGTGACCGCTTTTGCTATACCTATTTTCGGGAGTAGCAGACCCGGGGTATTATCCGCGGTAAAGTGCATTTTTTTATATACTTTAACGTGGCATTTGAGGAGGTTCTTAAGTATAAGGAAAGCCTCGGCGGGATCTTTCCTGTAAGGGGGCCAGGTTCCGTAGAAGTGTCCTATAAAGGCCAGCATATGCGGTTCGTTGAATGTTATCCAGTATTCGACTTTATTGCCCAGTTCTTTCAGAGCCTTTACCGTGAAATCAGTGAAATGTTGTATGGTCTCATCATTCGTCCAACCTCCTCTGTCCTCTATCCAGGCCGGTATAGTAAAATGATTCAGTGTAACTACGGGCGTAATGTCCAGTTTTATCAGTTCGTTTGTTACGTCCCGGTAATGCTGCCATTCTTCTTCATCCCATGAACAAGGATATTTTTGTACCCGGCTCCATTCGATACCGAATCTGTGCGCGTTGTGGCCAAGTGCTTTCGCTATTGAAAAGTCCTTACGATAAAGGGAATAATGGTCGCAGGCTTTACCTGAAGCGGGTATTAAGCCCTTTTGTTCCCATTTCCACCAGTTATTATGAAAATTATCTCCCTCTACCTGATGTGCCGAGGTTGAGGCTCCCCATAGGAAATTATCGGGAAAACATTTATTGTTCATGCATGAATTATACACAGAGATCGGACGCCATACAAGAATAAAGGTCTCTGTAACACCTTTATTTTTAACAATTACTGCCCGTTAAAATACGTTTAATCAATCATTTGCAGGAGTAAACTTTGTTTTAAAACTATATTTTTTCTTTGTTCCTTAAAAATTTTCCGGCTATAAAGGCATCTTAAAAAGCATTTTATTTCTATTTTATCAAAAAATATTTGACAAAAAACAAAATAAGTGTAAAATAAAAAGGCGGATGAGGGTAGGGGAGATTCATCCGCCTTTTATGCATGGCTTGAACAGCCCTGCTTTTTAATTGACACTTTCATTTTAACCATAAGCTCCGGGAGTGTCAATGAACTTTTTGTCTAGGTCCTAATAAATGAAAAATGGAGGAGAGCAGATGTCATTATGGGTAAAAATGTTACGAAAAACAATGTTTTTAATTATTTTTTCCGGCATAGCCGTAAAAACTGTCTTTGCCGGAGCCGTAGAGAAGAATATATTTCCTATTGAAATAAAGATACGGTCCGTAAAACAGAATAAGCGAACAGGGAAGATCTATGCCGCAGGGAAGGGAGGTATATATTCAGTCAATGAATACGGGGTAGAGAAAGAGGAGATTCCAGCGGGAATAAAAGAGGTAATAGATATGTGTTTTACACGTGATCTTATATATTTTATCTCAAAAGGAAGAATATATTTAAAAGATACAGAGGATATGGATGCCCGTTGGAGAACGATACCCTTTGACGGCAGGGCAAAAGGTATTACGGCGTATGACGGCCGGGGGAATAAGGCAGTTTTATGGACGGAAAAGGATATATACATGGTAGAACCTTCCGGGGTTGAAAAAATAAAAATAAACGCGGGGGAAAACACGAACATAAAAGTCGCTTCCGGAGAAAAATATTTATTTCTTCTTACCGATAAAAATTGCATGATGATGGATAAAAGTACGAAACGATGGAAAAGTATAATGAACTTTGATTGGAACATTTATAGCGAAAAGTCAGAAGATGAAGAACATAATACCGGGGTTGAGGTATGCCGGGCATATATGGCTCCGGACAAAGATAAACTTTTGATATACGTATCGTCACAGTTGTATCTCTATAACATAAATACGGGTAGCCGTGAGACTTTCAATATAACAGGAATATCCGCGGCATCCATAAACTGTATAGATCTGTCGGGGACGATACCGATTATCGCGTCCGGGAACGATCTATTTTTAATAAGGGGTTCTAAGGGGTATCCTGAGGTATTGTTTTCGGCAGAAGGACAATATGCTATTTCCGCTTTATACGCATGCTGCAGAGAAAAAAACATGACAGTCTGGGCGGGAGCGGGAAATATACTGTATAAAGTGAAGATCGAACCGGAAAATAATGGATACGTAAATTCGGGTATTACTGCCGCGGACATAGTTTCCGTAAAAGAAGTCCAGCGAATGGCGATCGCATATGCCGAGGTGGATCCGAAAAAAATAGATAACTGGAGGAAAGCCGCTAAAATAAAAGCTATTTTGCCTAAAGTGTCATTTGATATCTCCGAGTCCGATGACGGTAATGTGGAAATATATAAAAGCGCCACAAAATATTATATTGTTAACGGTCCGAGAGAGATAGACCGGGATTGGAGTGTCGGTCTATCATGGGATCTGTCCGATCTTATATGGAATGACGCGCAAACAAATATAGATGTCAGAAGTAAACTTATGGTGCAGATGAGGAATGATATTCTGGAAGAAGTTACCAGATTGTATTTCGAGAGAATAAGATTAGAATCAGAGCTCTTAGATCTTGCTGAGAGCTCCGATAAAGACCGGGATATCCGTCTAAAAAAAATAAGGATCGAAGAGATCACCGCTTATATCGATGCTTATACCGGAGGAGGTTTTTCATCAAAGATCTTATCAAAAAAAAAATAACAGAAGCCTTGTAAGAAAAAGGAATAGTCAGATAAGCCTCTAAAATCAATACTTTCAGCAAATTTACCTGCATTTTCCCAAAGTACTTTTATCTATCACAAAACAACAGAATTTGTTAATTATAAAATAGTTAGATAGCGTGCTCTTGCTTTTATGAAATTTTACCGTAAACTTGCGTTTGGTAGACGAAAAGTTCTTTCGAATCTAAAGTACAAACGATAAGGGCTAACTATCTGAAAGGAT
>CAYMTI010000196.1:0-3530 GCA_964393315.1 uncultured Planctomycetia bacterium | reverse complement strand
GTGATATTTTTGTATTTGTTTAACGCCGGGATGGTATCTTTCGATATTATTCTGACGATAAGGTATAGTAATAAGATCGTGTAATGAACTGGTTCCTGGCGTTATATATTGGTTGAGATAGTTATTAACATGGTGTTTATATGGACAATATATTCGAGAATATACCCAGGAAGATACCTAAAGAGATTTTTACTTCCATTATCTGCTCCGGGGATATTCATATCGAGCGAATAATTTCGGCCGGGCAACACACTGCTTCGGGAGAATGGCTGTCCGCTAACAGGAACGAATGGGTTATCTTATTGACCGGAGGAGCGGAAGTACGCTTTGAGAATGAACCTGAAACATATGTTATGCGCCCTGGGGATCATATTTATATCAAAAGAGGGCAGCGCCATAGAGTAGAAAAGACATCCGAGACCGAAAAAAGCGTCTGGTTGGCGGTTTATTTTTAAAATTAATTTAAAGGAGGCCTGTATTATGTCAGTTAAAGAACTTGAACATAAATATCATAATAATGTTTTTGGATTTTCCGTTGAAGGGAAGATATCTGCTAAGGAAATGGAAGAATTTCTTCCTAAGATGGAAGAAGCGGTTATCAGGGCAAAAAAGAGACTTAGATTATTGATCGATGTAACCGGGATGAAAGGGGCGAATGTGAAATCCGAATGGGAGGTATTCGAGTTTTTAAGGGAACATGTTAAGGACATAGAATATATAGCCATTGTGGGAGCGCATTCATGGACCAAAATTATGAGTGAGATACTGGCGGATTCGATATTCGTGGAAGCTTGTACTCATTATTTTAAACCTGAAGAGATTGATGACGCCTGGTTCTGGCTGGGTAATGCCAGCCATCCTAAACATGTTCCCGTTCGAAGGGTGATAAATAGTGATAAAGGGCTTTTCACAAAATACAGTTCTCCTGATTATATATGATGTGTGTTTTGCAGTAGGCTTTTTTACGATAAGTTCTTACATTAAAGCGAGAGAAGGAGGTCTCTATTGACTTATTAGGGCCATTTCGCTATAGTATTAGAACAGGTTTATTCCGATAGGTTTAGACCTTGTCTTAATGAATAAATGTGGAAGGGATTATGGAAAAAAAAGCAAAACTTATACTGGATAAAAAATCCATTGATTTACCCGTGGTAGTGGGTACCGAAGGAGAGAGAGCCTTGGATATTTCCAGGCTTCGAAAAGAGACGTCTTATATTACGCTGGATCCCGGATACGCTAATACCGGTTCATGTAGAAGCGCTATTACGTATATTGACGGGGAAAAGGGTGTTTTGCGTTACAGGGGGATACCCATTGAGCAGCTGGCGGAAAATTCCCATTTTGTGGAAACAGCGTATTTAATAATACATGATAAGTTGCCGGCCAAAGAAGAACTGACTACATATTCAAGGAAATTTACGCTTCATTCCATGATACATGAGGATATGAAGACCATGTTCAGTGGATATCCGCTTGACGCTCATCCTATGGCCATACTTTCGGCTATGGTATGTTCTCTTTCCTGTTATTATCCGGAGATGATAAAACTCGAACCTTCGGAAGAAGAGATAGAGAATATAGCCATAGAGTTAATGTCCAAAGTCAGGACAATAAGCGCATTTTCGTATAAAAAATCCATAGGAGAGCCTTTTGTTTATCCAAAAGCGGAGCTCAAGTATGTGGCTAATTTTATGCATATGATGTTTTCTTCGCCCACTAACGAGTACTGTCTAGATAATGATACACTACGGGCGCTGGAGACACTGTTAATACTTCATGCCGATCATGAGCAGAATTGCAGTACTTCCACGATCAGGCTTGTGGGGAGTTCCCGGGCCAATCTTTTCGCTTCGGTTTCTTCAGCTATATGCGCTTTATGGGGACCGCTTCATGGAGGAGCTAATCAGAAAGTAGTGGAAATGCTTCAGAAGATAAAGGATGATGACGGGAATATAGATAAATATATCGAAAAGGCCAAAGATAAAAATTCTCCTTTCAGATTGATGGGGTTTGGACATCGTGTCTATAAGAATTATGATCCCAGGGCGGTCATTATAAAAAAACAGTGCAAGACTGTCCTTGACAAAATGGGGGTAAAGGATCCTTTGCTGGACATTGCTTTGGAACTTGAAAAGAAAGTTCTAAAGGATGATTATTTTATGGAACGGAAATTATACCCTAATATCGATTTTTACAGCGGTTTGATATATAAAGCTATAGGGATACCGGTCAATATGTTCCCTGTGATGTTTGCTATCGGGAGAATGCCGGGGTGGATCGCCCAGTGGAAAGAAATGATAGAAACTCCCGGCGCCAAGATAGGCCGGCCCAGGCAGGTATATACAGGCCGTGCCGAACGAGATTATGTTCCCGTGGAAGAGAGATAACAGAAGAAGTAAACAATCCTAAGAGCTTTTAAGCGTCCTCATCAACGGTTTGTTCATCACTTATTTCTTCCCGGACATCGGAAGTAATATTGTCATCTTTTACAGGTATTTCGGACATATCTTCATCTATTTCTTTTTCCATTTGTTCTTTTGATTGTTTGTTGTTGGATGATTTTTGCATCATTTCCACGGGAAAAGAAAAATGTGATTGAAGAATAAGCCATTTTCCTTTTATTTTTTCAAGTGTTAATGTTTGTCTGGCGATGATCTTTTCTGTTTTTCCGTCAGAAGTTTTCATTATTGCCTTGAAATCGGCGGTGACGAGAGCTATTTTTCCGTTTGTTATTATATCCACCCACGGATAATCGGCAGAGAGGGTATCGATATTATCAAAATCCTCAAGGAAAGCCTTTTTAAGGGCCTGGATCCCCTTGACTTTGTCTCTCTCGGAAGTGCCGATGAAAATAACATTTTCATCGTTAGCTACAATAGATAAAGCTTCGTCGATATTTTCTTCGAGATAAGCCTTGTTCAGAGTATCAAGTACCGAGGTTATCTCTTTTTCAGTATCAGCATCGGCTTTTTTAAAAGAGCTTCCGGCTGTTTCTGAATATGCTGATATCGCGGGTATAGATATCAGAAGAGCGAATATTACTGGAAGCAATGATCTTTTATTCATATATCCTCCTTTTTAATATAGATATTACTATAAGAAGAGAGAATATACAATATTTATAATGCTTGAGTTTTTTGGAAAAATAAATTTTTCTAATGCCGCTATTTTTGTCTTAATGATCAGCAGAAAAAAAGAGAAAAGTTCATTTAGAACTTTTCTCTTTTTTTGGTAAAGGGGCAGATTACTTGGAAGCTGATCCGGAAGCATAAGCTTGTTTCCGGAGTCTTGAGATCCGCCTTGAAGCGTTCTTTTTCTTGATAACTTTATTTTTAGACGCCCTGTCAAGTTTTGATTCAAGGTTTCTAAGAACTTTTTCCGCTTCCGTTGTATCACCTTCTTTTATAAGGCTTCTGGCATTTTTGACAAGAGTGCGCAACTCGGATTTAAGCGATTTGTTCCTTAAATACTTTTTCTTGTCCTGGCGCAAACTTTTTATAGCTGCTCTGATGTTAGGCATTTTTTTCTCC
>CAYMTI010000195.1:0-3532 GCA_964393315.1 uncultured Planctomycetia bacterium | reverse complement strand
AAGAGCGTGGTACATTTCCGGATAAACGATAAGCTTATTATTGCTTCCTCTTATTTTCCGGAATATTTTTTCGGACGCGGTTGTATCAACAAGTTTATCTTTTCCGGAAAGCAGAAAAAGAGTATTCAAATCCAACTCACCTTTATGCATATAACAATAAAACTGACCTTTCCCCAATTCCAGTAAAAGTTTTGCTGTTCCTATACGATGTTCCGCTTTATGAGTATCAAGGACAGACTGGTACCCTATATCCCTGGTACACATCTCTTTAGTAAAAGGCATTTTAAATTTCCTGCCTGGGAAAAATAAAACAGCTGCCCCTATTTTGAGATATTGCAAAAGTGAAAACTTCAGTTTACTCTTAAATGCCGGGGACAAACATATTAGACCGTCAAAACTATTTTTGTTTTTAAGAACGGTTATAAAAGATATTACCCCTCCCATACTCTCGCCTAAAAGAAATATCTTTTTCCCGGGCGCCTTACGCGCTATCTCATCTTTAAGCAGACAAATATCTTTTCCATATATATCAAGAGAATCTATGTGCCCTTTTTTTTGATCCGTATATCCAAACCCCCTTAACTCTATACCGTAACATGAATACCCGTGCTGCGTCACATAATTAGCAAAAAACTCCCATCTTCCGCTATGAGCCCCCAGTCCATGAACAAGAAGAAAAGAAGCTTTCGGATCCGGCTCCTGCCATTGGCGATACAAGATATCCGTATCCTGAAGTTTACATAAATCATGTGTCATAAAAATCCCCTTTCCATTCACGTATCCTTACGTCAAATAACAAAAATTATGTTTTCTTTGCAATTATATACATGATTGTGTTTAATATACATATATATTGCTTGTAGGATATATTGTCAAGTTTACACTATCGGAGGATATTATGGAAAATGATAAAAATAAAATCCTTAATCTATACTCGCTGGGACGCAAAAATTATTACGAAGGAAATTTCAAAAAAGCCGTTAAATGCTATGAAAAGGTAATAACTCTTTCCCCGGAAAGTCCCGATTCATATTTCAACCTGGGAATAACTTATCTTGAGCAGGGCGAAAACACCAAAGCAGCGGAATATTTCGAGAAGGTCATATCCATGGACCTTAAATATGTCGACGCCTACATTAATCTGGGCACTACATATAACAATATCGGACAAAAAGAAAAAGCTATCGAATGCTATGAAAAAGTCCTGCAGATCGATTCCAATAATACCGACGCTTATTTTAACCTGGGAGCTACCTATGCAGAAATAGGCGATTATGAAACCGCCCAGAAACATTTCCAGAACGCCACACTGTGTAACCCGATAAGCACGAACTCCCATATCAACCTGGGGATAATCCATGAAAACAAAGGAGAATATGAAAAAGCCAAAAAATGCTATGAGAAAGCCCTGCGGGTAAATCCCAAACATGTACGTGCCCTGGATAATCTGGCGTCAACACATATGATCTCGGGCGAATATGACGAAGCGATCCGCTGTTATAAAACCCTTCTTACGATAAATCCTATAAATTCCGGAGTCTATGATCAGCTGGGTAAAATATACCTTGCCCGGGGAAAATATAATAAAGCCATCGAATGTTTTAAAAAGGCAATAAACATCAACCCCAATCAATCGAACGTTTTTTATTCTCTCGCTGAAGCATATCAGATATCCGGTGAATACTATAAGGCGATAGAGTCTTATAAAAAAAGCATAGAGATCAATCCGCTATTTGCCGATGCTTATTATAAGCTTGCGGGAAATTATTCTATTTTAAAAGATTTCGATAATGCCATAGATAATTACCTGAAAGTCATTGGTATAAATCCCCGGCATACAAGCGCTTATTACAAACTGGGATTGATATATGGAAAAACCGAAAACATTGAAAAATCCATAGAAGTTTTCAAAAAAACTATCGAGCTTAACCCTTCCTTTTATGAAGCATACAGCAGCCTCGGTTTTACATACTCAGTTATGGGGAAAGAAAAAGAGGCTAATATTTATTTTCAAAAAGCCATGGAACTTAATCCTAACAAAAAGTATATATATTCTAATTTAGGCGACGCTTACGTCAGGCAGGGCAACACATGCAAAGTCGTGGAATATTATCAAATAGTTATGCAGCTTGAGCCTCATGATAATGACACATATTTAAATATCGATTTTTCCGACTCTACACAGGGCGCGATTTATGACCATGAAGGGGACTATTACAGGGCCATCGAATGTTTCCTTCATGCCATTAAAAGTAATCCGAAAAATTCTCACGCCTATAACAACCTGGGAGTAGCATTTTCATACCAGGGCAATTACGCGTCAGCTATAGAATGTTTTGAAAAAGCAATAGAGCTTAATCCCCTGTTCGCGGGGTCCCCCTATCACCTGGGAATAGCTTATTCAAAACTGGGAAAATATCAGGAAGCAATAAATGTTTTCAGTAAAGCCCTGGAATTGAATCCAAAACGCGCTAACACATATTATCATCTGGGAATCGCCTATAAGAAAAAGGGAGATGAAGATAACGCGGTAGACTGTTTCAATAGAACTATTGAATTGAATCCCCGGCATATTGACGCTTTAATAACCCTGGGAGTTTATTCTGCTGAAAAGGGAGAAAACAATAAAGCTATTGAATATTTCAAGAAAGCGCTTGAGATAAACCCCGCACATAGTGAAGTCAATAACCTTCTCGGTAAAGCTCTGGGAAACAGCGCAAAATATGAGGAGGCTAAGATCTGTTTTAATAAAGCCATACAAATCAACCATTTTTTTGCTGACGCGTATTACAATATGGCATTGATACAAATGGAACTTTCCGAAGACAATGACGCGATAAGATCTCTTGAAAAGGTTATAGAGATCAACCCCGGACATACCTCCGCTTACAAAAAACTGGGAAATCTTTATCAGGAAAGCGGAAAACAAGATCTGGCTCGTAAATGTTTTCAGAAAATATCCAGAAAAGAACTTTTTAGATAATATGAAGATCAACATAGCAAGATCCGCGGGTTTCTGTTTCGGGGTTAAAAACGCCCTGGATATAGCTTTTAAAACAGCCAAAACAGAAAAAAATGTTTATATGCTGGGAGACATCGTACATAACGAAGATGTGATAGACCTGATCGAAAGATCGGGAATAAAAAAAGTCTCCGGTTTGGACGAAGGATACGCGAAAACCCTTCTTATCCGTGCTCATGGAACCGCTGCCGCGATAATTGAACACGCCGAAAAACTTGGATATAAAATAATCGACGCAACTTGCCCTATGGTAAAAGAGATCCATAACTTCGCTAAAAATATGGAGAAAAACGGTTCCCGCGTAATAATAATCGGCGAAAAAAACCATGATGAGGTCAGGGGGATAATAGGGCAACTCTCAACCTCCCCCATAATAATAGGTACCCTCGACCAAATAACCCCGGCGCTTTTTAACAACAAACAAAAAACGAGACTAGTCGAACAATCCACACAAAATTATAAAACAGTAATAGAAATATCCCGAACCTGTTTTCCAACAAGGTCCGGGTA
>CAYMTI010000194.1:0-3542 GCA_964393315.1 uncultured Planctomycetia bacterium | reverse complement strand
ATACTTATTACACACCTACCTCAGATAGCCGCTTTCAGCGACTATCATCTCAAAGTAGATAAAATAACAAAAAACAAAAAAACCGTAACAACAGTCGGCCTGATAGAAAAAGACCAGCGGGTAGAAGAACTCGCCCACATGATGAGCGGCGAAGAAAATACTGAAATTTCTCATGCCCACGCCAGAGAACTCATAAAAAACGCGAAATAACCTTATTTTTTATTCCATGTCCCCCATAAAATCTTCTACGGCGGATTTTATCAGTTTCCATTCTTCTCTATTGTGAAAAGGTATCTTCTTATCCCTTTTCCACTCACCGTCTTTTTTCCTCCATCGATAAAAACAAATTACTTTTTTGTCATGGTCTTCCAGTAGAACAATAGCTGACCACCATCCGAATCCCGATGATTTCTTGATTGTCCTGTATCGTAATACTTTTATCGGAAGATGAATAGGCAATTTGTCGTTATCCATAATTTCCGGATTTTCATCAAGAGCAAAATGTACTTTATCCGGATCCAGCGGTTCAATATTCTTATGCATTTTTCCTCCAAAAACTGTTTATTTCCCTTGAATACATGCTTAAAGATTTATACTAAAATATACTTAACTCCCCGTCCAAATGCAAAAAAGAACGGGATCAGTCACCATTTTAGTGGCAAGATCTGACCCCGTTTTACTACCGCTTTTCCGATAAGTAATTATTGATTGAACTGTATGTCATCTATGTACAAAGGCCCTTTGTACTTGGGGCCGGCGTTTTTTTCGCTGGCGTTATATTCTATACGAATGATGACTTTTTTGACCTGGTCCCTGTTCTTCACAAACGTTCCATCTTTTGATTTACGTTTCCAGTAAGACATTTGATTTGCCTCGGTAACATCCAGTTTAGCAGTGAGTTTTGTCCATTTTCCCATTTTCAAAGGCGTTGGCATTCTCTGCTCTATCCACCACCACGGGCCCGCTACCAGAATTATCCTGGCCTGAAAAAAACCGTCAGCCCTTGCCTTCTTGGGAAGATATATTTCACAGGTTATATCCTTATATCCGTTAAAATCAATATTCCTGTTATACTCTATCACGGCCGAAGCCCATGCATCCCCGGGGAAATCACACTTAAGCTCAAGAGCATACGCGCTTTTCTTATAAGTCTCCTCGTCGCTCAGACTAAGCTCAGATCCTACCTGATCAGGCTGATTTAAAGCCCACTCCGGTATTTCCCACCCATCCGTGCTATTATCTTCAAAATCAAAAACATTTTGTGAAAACGCGATTGACGCACAGCTTATCACGAATATGATTACCGTCAAAAACGATATTGTTTTCCTGATCATTTATCTCTCTCCCTCTTAAAACCGCCCAATAAAAACAAATTGTATAAACTCCCGCTTACTTTATATTATACATATATTCGCCTAAATATCAAAAGAAAGTATACTCCATATCCGTTTTTCTGTTTTTCTTCTTATTTTTGCGTATTTTACCTGATTTTAGTAGTATAATTCAACATCCCTCCCGCAGATAATATATCGATCTGCCTGGAACTTAAATTATACGTCATTTCAACCTCTATTCCGCTATTTTCATCTAAAATAACTATATTTTTCCCGGAACCCAGTTAATCCAATAATCCATCTATTCTTATGCTATCACCTGCCGATATCTTCTCATAATCTTCGGGATCTTTGAATATTAACGGCAATATACCGAAATTTACCAGATTCGCCGCATGTATTCTTTCTATAGATTTTACAAGCACCGCTTTAACCCCCAGGTGCATCGGACATAAAGCGGCATGCTCCCGGCTTGAGCCCTGTCCGTAACTTTCCCCGGCCAGAACAAATACCGCCTTACCTCTATCCCGAAGCGCCCTAGCCTTTTCCGGAAAACCCGGGTCTATTCCCTCAAATACGAATTCAGAATACTTTTCGATATTAGACCTGTATTTGAGGCGGGAACCCGCCGGCATAATATGGTCCGTAGTTATTTTATCTCCTACCTTTATAGCTATTTCACCTTCTAACCTGCCCGGTAAAGCGGAACTGCTTGAAAGTTCCCCTATATTCGGACCTTTACGGACATTTTCCTTTTTGGCCTCTTTCTCATCCGGAGGAACAACTATCATACTGTCATCAATATAGAATTTTTCAGGCATTTTGACAGCAGGATATACTTCTCCCGAAGCCAGAGGATCTACCACTTCCCCGCTGATCGCCGATAACGCGGCCACTTCTGGAGAAACCAGATATATTCCCGCTGAACGAGTTCCGCTCCTGCCCTCAAAATTCCTGTTATTGGTCCTTAAAGAAACCGCTTCCGTTCCGGGCGCCTGTCCATTTCCTATACAAAATCCGCAGGTGCTTTCCATTATTCTCGCGCCGGCGTCTATCATTGAGGAAAGCGCACCGTTCTTACTTATCATCGAAAACACCTGTTTGGACCCGGGAGATATTATCAATGAAGTCTCTTCTTTCACTTTTTTGCCGTTAAGGATACTTCCGACGATAATAAGATCTCTTAAAGAAGAATTAGTACAACTCCCTATCGCTACCTGATCCACTTTCGTCCCGGAAATCTCCTTTACCGGCACGACATTTCCCGGTGAATGGGGAAGCGCCGCCATGGGTTCCAGGCTCGAAAGATCTATTTTAATAACTCTTTCATAAACTGCGTCACCATCGGCCTTCATTTCGACCCAGTCATTCCCCCTGTCCTGCGCTTTAAGAAATTCAGCGGTAATATCGTCCGAAGGGAACAGACTTGTGGTAACCCCGGTCTCAGCTCCCATATTGGTAATAGTAGCTCTTTCCGGCACTGAAAGCGTTCGGACCCCTTCACCGGTATACTCCAGCACTTTGTTAACATTACCTTTTGTGGATATCAGACTTAAAATATAAAGGATAACATCTTTAGCGGAAACCCATTTCCGAAGTTTCCCGGAAAGCTCTACTTTGATAACTTCGGGCGCTATCAAATGAAAGGCTCCCCCGCCCATAGCGACCGCTACATCCAATCCTCCAGCGCCTATAGCTACCATTCCTATCCCCCCGCCCGTAGGAGTATGACTATCGCTGCCTAAAAGGGTTTTCCCGGGCTTACCGAAACGTTCCAGATGGACCTGATGGCAAATACCATTCCCCGGACGGGAAAAGTAAATACCGTATCTGGCGGCTACTGTCTGAAGATATCTGTGGTCATCTGCGTTCTCAAACCCTTCCTGAAGGGTATTGTGATCAACGTAACTGACCGAAAGTTCCGTCTTGACCCTATCAATCTTCATAGATTCAAACTGCAAATATGCCATAGTTCCCGTGGCATCCTGTGTCAATGTCTGGTCTATTTTAATACCGATCTCCTCTCCGGCCTCAAGTTTACCTGAGACCAGATGTTGTTCCAGAATTTTATACGTCAGGCTCTTACCCATATTTTCCTCCTTGATCTGTATATTTTGTTTGTAGGTCTATATTATGTATTAATAAAATGGGATGTCACCTATGGAGATAAACGTCAAGGGTAAACACACTACCCCCTTTGGCAATCCC
>CAYMTI010000193.1:0-3543 GCA_964393315.1 uncultured Planctomycetia bacterium | reverse complement strand
GATAAAGTGATCCCTCGAGAAACCTGTTCCCCCCTTTCCGGGCGTTACAGTCCAGTATATTCATTATATATTCTCCGGCTTCACTTTTTTTGCCCGTAAGTAAAAGAATCTGTACCACACCTACATCGGCATACACATTATCCCTATCAGTTGACCGAAGAGAATCATATATTTTAAATGCCTTATCGTACTGGCGTCGGGCCAGGCTTATTTTAGCCATACGCTGCATGAGCCCGGAATTGGGCCTTGAGGTTAAAAGAGGAATAAGAACTTCTTCCGCCTTCCCGGGATCGTCTTTTCTTAAATAATAATCCGAAAGTATCATGCGGGCTCGATAATTGTTATTGTCATATTTTAGTACGTTTTCCGCTTCCCTCAAAGCCTCATAGTACATACCCTGTCTTTGATAAGCAAGAGACAGGTTAACTCCGGCCCTTACATTATCCGGATACTTACTGACGATATCGGAATAAAGCGAGAGCTCATTAGCCCATACGTTATTTCTCGATATCGCAAGCATTCCGTAAAAGACAACGATAACCCCGTACGCGGCATACTTTACCCGGTTCGTTCTTATAAACTTGCCGATAAAAGCCGCCAGGACCATACAATAGCCTATAATCGGCAGGTACAGGAACCTGTCCGCTACAAGTATTTTAAGAGGAATGATGTTAAGTACCGGCCCGAGCGCGATAAAGAACCACAAGACCCCGAAAGGTATTATTAAAGATCTTTTGCTCAACAAGATACAGGTAAGCGCGAGAAGCGTTATTATCACGGCCGAAGATAATATCACGGCGGGACAGAAAAACGTACCCGACACGGGAAAAGTCAAATGATCCGCGCATAAAGCGAACGGCCATACCATGACCTTAAGATAATACATAACCCCCGTGAGCATCGTTAAAAAGGTCGTAAAAAGATCACCGGTCCACCAGTCCCCCTGTGCCAAGGCTCCCAGTATCCTGAACCGTGTTATAACAAATATAAAGACCAGCGCGAAAAAAGGAACAGAAGATTACCTCTGCCGGCTATCCACGAAACGGCCTCGGCCTGCGCGGGATGGACAAGAAACACCACGGACGCGAAAAGCGCCGGAAAATATTCTTTCATTATCATCGAAACCAGAATGAAAACCGCAAAAGCGTTAACTATGTGAAGGATCATATTGGTCAGATGATATCCGAAAGGGTCAAGCCCCCATATATAGTGATCAAAAGCGAAAGAGAACGGCACCAGAGGACGGTAACTGTCCAGGGATATCCCTCCCGCTGCTAAAGCTTCCGGACGGGTGAAAAAATCGGGTATATGCTTAAAACTCCTAATATATTCGTTATTAAGAACAAAAGACTCGTCATCCCAGACAAAATCACCGTCCAGAACGTTGAAATACACAAAAATACCCGCGACAACCAGTATAAGAGCCGCGGCGACAGTTCTTTTACTCATTTGTCCTTTTTCAGTTTTTTTATATCCTCCATGACTTCCCGGGCATGTTCCGCGGGTTTGACCTTATCATATATCTTCGCTATTCTGCCGTCGGGTCCGACCAGGAAAGACATCCTGTTCGTACCCATATATTCACGCCCCATCATCTTCTTTTTTATCCATACGCCGTACTCTCTGACCACTTTCTTATCCTCATCGGAAAGTATACTGAACGGCAGCTTATATTTATCCGCGAACCTCTCGTGGCTTTTTACGCTGTCCACGCTTATCCCCACAACGCTGAGTTTTTCCCGGGAAAAACTTTTTATATTATCTTTGATTGAGCGGGCCTCTTTCGTACATCCCGGGGTATTATCCTTGGGATAAAAATAAACAAGAAACCATCCTCCCCTATAATCGGACAATTTAACCGTTTTCCCGTCCTGATCCCTAAGAACGAACCCCGGAGCTTTTTGTCCCGTTTCAAGCCGCATAATGTCTCCTTACAGATATTGACCGGATATACACATCCCTGAGGGTACAGGAAAGATCCGGTTCAAAAATTGTTATCCCCTGGCAACTCATTTTTTCTTAAAAAGTGAGGTGATAGTGTTTATTGTCTGTTCGGCAGACTGTTCTCCGGAAGAGGCGGTATCCGCTTCTGACGCGGCCTGGGTCTCGCTTATCCCCATCTTTTTCTGCAGAAATCCCTTAACGGCGTTCACCCCTTCATCTTTCAGAACATTTTCCATGAAAGGCTGCACGAGACTTTTGAGAGTTTTCTCAAAACCGGTTATTTTGGGAGAGGACACAGGACCTGTAGCGTCAAACTCCAGTTTTAAAGGCGAGGTCTGGTTAAGCGCCTCACACAGGGTCTGTATAGGTATAAAACCAAGAACAGTATTAGGGCCTCCCTTCCTGGGCGTTAGGACCTGATCCTCGAGCACAACTTTATTTTCGGATTTCATATTCTCATTAATAAGCTCGGTCGATGAATTCACGTTCAAGATACCTTTATCTACACCGACAGGCAATGACCCGTCATAAACAAAGGAAACGGCTGGAAGGTCTATGTCTCTGGCCTTAAGATCTATATCAGCTATAACATCGTTCTTTTTATAATATTTTTTGTAATTAAGGCTTATACTGCCGGCACTTTTATCTTTTTTCTCAAGCCTTCCTTTAAGAGCAATACTGCCGAGATCCATTCCCTGTTCAGGATCAAACGCCAGGTCAGTTATCTTTATAACGACTCTATTAACATCAAGAAGCTTTGTATTGTTCTCAGCAATATTTATCTCTCCATTCCGGACAACAAGTTTTTTCACTACAAGAACATAATCGTCACTTATGGTCTTGAACTCAACTCTTCGACCTTTAGGAAGCTGTACTACATCTTTTTTTATTTTCTTCTGTTTTTCACGTTCTTTTTTCTCTTCCGTGAGACCTTTGGCGGAATGTCTTTCCTTTAGTATCTGATATATCCTGGAAAACCAGTCCTTATCCTTGAACCGGTCCATTATCCCCCATCCGCCTTTTTCTTGTTTCCCGGGCTCGGCAAGTTTCTCTATATTGAAACTTCCGTCAGGTTCACCCTCTAGGCTTATATCCACTCCGGAAAGATCTATCTTACTGAAAATGATACGTTTTGAAAGTAATCCGAAAAAGCTTAAACGGCATCCCGCCGCATCAACATTAACTATACGTTCTTCTCCGTCCGGATCGAATATCTTAAGCCCGCCTATTGAGACTTTCAGGGTAACGGGCCAAACTCTGAGACTGTCCAGCTGTATCTTCGCCGATCCGGACTTATTTACGGCCTTCACGGCTATATTTTTTACGATAGGGCTGATGAAAATACCTACGCTGAACTGTATGATCAAAAGCACTACAGCTAATATTATTATTCCCTTTATATTTATAATAACTTTGATTTTAAATCTATATTGGTTAATAAAAAAGTCATAATTTTAAAATTATATTTTTTATAAAAAGCTCGATTAAGCAGGGGTTGATAAGGTTAAAGTATAACAAAACATAGAGACTGTGAACTTAGTCCAAACCCCACCTAGTTCACAGTCACTTTCCCTCCGAAATTTCTCTAAAATATCGTTT
>CAYMTI010000192.1:0-3544 GCA_964393315.1 uncultured Planctomycetia bacterium | reverse complement strand
ATATAAACTTCATTCATTGAGATCAGAAGCGGAACTATATCCAGAATATTCAACCATGTACGTGTTCCCGCATATATCTCAAAAATCCTATTCTTAAGCTCTTTCAGATCAGTATTCAAAACCGGTGAGGAAATATTTTCTAAAAACTCGATAATATCGTCATATTCCCGTTGCTGGTTAACAGCAATGCGTCTCGCCGAATAAAGGATCTCACTTCTCTCTTTACCTTTGTATTTTACAAGCGCACCCGTTTTAACAAGAATATCAAGCATATCTCTCAGCCTGTTACTGTCCCTAATACCTGTCAATTCTTTGCACCCCTCCAGGCTTACCGGTTTCCCTTCATATGCCAGGGCATCAAATACCCCGGCGGAATCCATCCAGAAAGCTTTAGGCCCGTAAGAAACAATTTCCCCGGCCCCCGGTTTACCGGCCAGGATATTCTTGACATGAACATGAAGATCTTTAAAATTGATATTCTTATCATCAGGGTCAAGCTGGATACTTAACAGAAAAGATCTTATATTTTCTATAAGATCAAGATTTTCAGATCCCACAGTTTCTACCAGTTTATAAGCTGAAGTCTTCAGATTATGTCTTATCAGTCCCAATTTCATCAGATAACTCGCTGCGACAGAAACCATTTTTTCATATTTTACCCTGTTTTCTCCTCCCGTTTTTCTAAACATAAGGTCAACCAGTTCCGTTGCGGTTATAGGCTCTCCGCGCTGTAATGTAAGAAAGTCGAACACGCGCGCTATATTCTGCCAGGCAGGCAGTCCGGATTCGTAATCCGATAAAGCCGAAGGGGCTTTTTCCCCCTGTTTTTCAACATCCTTAGTAATGGAAAGGATGTTTGACCCGGCTTTTTGAAGTGAAGCTTCCGTGGAAATACCTGCTAATATTCTCTTGATATCGAGGATCTTTTCCTCAGGCATATCAGTTAACTTGTACAGAGGTAAGGGAAGATCTACCCCGTTCTCTGTCTTGATCATTCTTACAACTCCCGTTTTCACAAAAAAATCCAGCCATTTCTGGGTTATTTCGGGTACGGCATTAAGTAAAGTTGAAAGCTCGAACACATCCACCTTTTCGCTTACTGTCAAAGCCTCAACAATATCTTCCAGCTCTGGCATAACTCTTTCCTTTACAGTTTTCCAGTGGAAAAAATCCTCTATCACATTTTTGTTCTCTTTCAAGAACTCATGGACTATCGGCATGAAATTAATATTCTGGGTCACGTCCAATTTTCGGAAAAATTCCGGATAATTCTCATAGTTTATACTCCCCTCTTCACCCATATTAGGATCCACATTTTCGATAAATCGTGTGATATAAATAAAATTGGCCAGAACATTAAGATATGCCGTTTTATCCCCTCTTTCGCCCTGTGCAAATTTTTCATCCGCCCTGTACAGAATATCATTTTTACGCAGTTCAAAATGCCCAACGATCTCGTGTAAAGCCACGGAATAAATCACGGACTCATAAAAATCACCCAAATAAATCAAAGCTTCTTTAACCGTACCTTTACAGGCGAAAATAGCTTTATCTCCCTTCATCCCGAATAAATTCCCGATAAATTTCTTTCTATCTACAAGATCCTTCAATTTATACATAAACTTTATAAAATTTTCATTGATAACGATCACACCGTTTTCTAACGCGACAGAGGTCGGATAAACGCCTTCAGATAAACGCCTGATCAACAATTTGTCTCCAACTCCCGGCATTTCCGCCAGTTGAATATCATCATAATAGGTTTTCCCGTAATCTTTTTGTAAATAATGTTCTCTTGCACAATGTTTTTTTAAATAATTTGCTGCTACTTTATTAAAAACACCCCTGACATACTCGACGATTTCGTCACATTTATCGATACCGATCTCATCAAGATCGATCGAAGTGTTATAAGCGGTTCTTAATAAACTTATACCTCCCTCATTACCGGACATATCATTGATACTGTTATTCATGAAGAAAACAAGCTCCTGCACTTTCCTTAAAAGTGCATCAGGGTATATGTTTTGGAGTTGTTCCAACTCTTTTTTTTCAAAAAACAGATCAAAAGCTTTATTTAATATATGCATATCACCCGGGATATCTTCAAATATCAGATCGAAATATTGTTCCATAATGGAACGGGCTTTTTCTATGGATGTACTTTCATTATCCACGACAATACTTTCAGAGGAAGAAGCCTTGCCCTTTATCTTAAGTATCGGAACCCGCTCTATCATCTCAGTAAATCTCAGCTTCAATATACCAGCATCTATACTGGCAAAAAAAGCATTAATCAAAATTACACTTTTATCGGTAGGCGCAAGGACAGAAATATTATCGCCGGCGTCCATATACGGCAGGTCTTCAAGTTCTTTCTTCTGTTCAATCGTAATTATCTGTTCAAGGACTAAATCCTGTAAGAATCTTTCAAATTGATCCGGGGTCTGCACGTCAAAACTGCCGACAGTCCCGGATGACTTTATATGATAGATATAAAATGGATCATTTTCCACTTTACAGGGAATAAATCTGATTATCCGATCATTATCTCCGTTTTTACCCTGGCTGATATCAAGTTCAACAGCATCTTTGAAGTATATTTCTACATCATCCGAAGAATAAGACATCCAGTTATTATCGAGGAAGCTATCATCAGCCTTCGACATATATGCTACATAACTTTTTAAACGCATGGCTGATTTAAGCGAGATATCCGTTATGGGTTTCGAGCAAAGCTGTACCGCGAGAGATCCGGTGACATTTTCCACACAGGGGAAAGACCCGGCAGGAGTACAGGATGAAGCAAAATTAACAAAAATAAAAAAAGCGGTAACTATAAGTGACGTATATTTTACTAAAATTTTTTTCATTACGTTTCTTTTTTTAGGGTGTAAAAGACAAAATCAAAATGATACTTTTTAACCGAGTACACGCAGCATTTGTGAAATCCTCGTTCAGTCTTTTTCAATAGGTCTCTTTTTCATATCTGAAAGCTTAATATTTAATAAATAACTTTCCATGCTTTATATTTCATATAAGTCTTTAAAATAGTTGGTCACCGGCAAATCGATATGAAAATCACCTGTCTATATATAACTTTTATAAAATTTACATAAATATATAATATCATAACGAAAGTTTGTTTCAACTATATTTTTCTTACTTTTTTATGATTAACATGTACATAAGGATTCGTACTCATCAGCGTCTTTTCTTATAGGGAAAAATACACGACAAAAATAGTGTCTTGACAATATTATATGGGAAAGTTTATTAGAATTATTATCGCTTTAGGACCCTAAAATCTCGGTAAAACTACTTTTACCGGAGATTGCTTCGTCGCCCCTTCGGGGCTTCTCGCAATGACCCGGAACCGCGATATTTCAGAATAACTGTCATCTCGAAGCGCAAAAAACACTAAGCGGCCTCCCTGATATCATCTTCTTCCATCCGTCTCGAACCCCGAAGAAATTAACCGGCCTCCCTGAAAATATATTCTGCCGCCGCAAACCTTCAAGAGAGCAAACAGCCTTCCTGAAAA
>CAYMTI010000191.1:3157-3559 GCA_964393315.1 uncultured Planctomycetia bacterium | reverse complement strand
TCTTGGCTGTTTTTTAGCGGGTGTACCCGTGCGGATAGGGTTCGACAGGAAATGGGGATTTACTTTGAACCGTAAGATCCCGGATAAACGGTGTGAAGGGAAAAAACATGAGATCGAGTATACTTTGGATCTCATGAAATTAATGAAAGAAAAGGAGGAACTTATTCTTCCGCATCTTGGCGAGGATAAAGACCTGAGGGAAAAAATAAAAGGGCTATTCAATGCGGGTGGATTTGATACCGGTGAACGTTATGTAATAGTGCATTCGGGAAGCAGTAACCCCGTCAAGATATGGCCCGTTTCAAAATACGCTCAAACGATGAATATGCTACATCGGGATATGCAAATGAACTTTGTTTTAGTGGGGACGGAGAGTGAAGAAGCTCTTATATACTCCATTAA
>CAYMTI010000191.1:0-3147 GCA_964393315.1 uncultured Planctomycetia bacterium | reverse complement strand
TTTGGACTTTATCTTCTTGGTATCTTTGCCGGCATGTTGACAGCTCTGTTGCTTTTCCTCCATTAAAGATGAACTGGAATTCAAAGCTCTGGATCTTAGCGGAAAACTTGATCTGCAGGACCTCACCTGTGTTATAGCCGGTGCCGATCTTTTTGTGGGGAACGATACCGGACCGATGCATATGGCCGCTGCACTGGGGGTGCCGGTTATCGCTATATTCAGAAATACCTCTGAGGGCAGTAATCCCGCCAGGTGGAGGCCGTGTACTGACAGGGCGATAGTTTTCCACGAAGATAGCAAGCCGGACCCCTATGTGAACAATGGTTTTTCATGTGATTACAGGAGACGTGACGAAGTTTTCCCAGGGGACATACTGGAAGCAGCGAAAGAAATGTTTCGGCATTGACCGCTGGTTCGTTTGATCCTATGGTTTGTTTTTAAGGAACGGGTATTATTGATGAAACGTGTTTTGATCGCTAATATATTCGGTATAGGTGATGTTCTTTTTACAACCCCTATAATCGCTAATCTAAAGCAAGTTTATCCCGATATTGAAATAAGTTATCTTTGTAACGGAAGGGTAAAGGATATTATCAGTAACGATCCCGGTATCGACGAAGTTTTTGTCTATGAAAAGGATGATATTATTAAGACCTGGAGAACGTCCAAGGGCAAGGGGATCAAGGCTGTTTTTGAGCTTTACAACCGCATTAAGGGCGCCGGATTCGATGCTGTATTTGATTTTACGTTATCCAGGGGATTCGGTTTTTTATTTTTGCTAGCGGGTATAAAGAGGAGGATCGGGTTCAATTATAAAAAACGCGGTATTTTTCTGACAGATAAGATCGATATTAAAGGTTTCGAGGGGAAACATGTCGTGGAATATTACCTGGATCTTTTGAGGAAAATTCGTATTCCTGTTACTCATAAAAATATGAGGCTCGTACCCGGACCGGGCTTCGTGGCCCGGGCGAGGAAATTTCTTGATGAAAAGAATATTACAGGGAGGCCCATAGTAGCTGTGGTTCCGGGTGGAGGGGCGAGTTGGGGGGAGATGTCGTATCGTAAAAGATGGGATGCCGGTAACTTCGCCGAGGTAGCCAAAGTATTATCAGATAAAGGATGTTCGATACTGGTCGGAGGCGATAATAAGGAGACAGATCTTTGCCAGGAGGTAATAGAGAAAGTTAAAAATGTTCCATCTTCTGTTATGACAGGATTGCCTATAGAACTTTATGCGGCGGTATTGAGTTTATGCGATCTTGTTCTATGCAATGACGGGGGGCCTCTTCATATGGCTTCAGCTATGGGAGTGAAAACAGTATCTATTTTTGGTCCTGTTGATGATAAAGTTTACGGGCCATATCCGCCTGGAGAAAATTGCCGGGTTATTGTCTCTCCAGGTGTGGAATGCCGGCCGTGTTACAGAAATTTCAAGGTTCCGGAATGCCGAAATGACGGTGGTTGTTTAAAAAAAATAACCGTAGGACGGATAATAAAAGCGTGTGAAGAATTGTTGAGAATATAATAATGATGTTTTTTAAGCCCGGGGATAAAGCTCGGGTAGGGTAGGATGTTTCTCTGTACACGGAAAAGAGTGTGAATAATAAGTTTTATCCTGACGAAATCATATTAAAACGGGAGGATGTAGATGGAAAAAGCTCCGGTGACGGTGGTAGTAATAACAAAGAACGAAGAAGAAATGCTTGAAGATTGTCTTAAAAGCGCCGAATGGGCGGATGAGATAATTATTGTGGATGATGATAGTACTGATTCAACCAGGGAGATCGCAAAAAGATATACCAATAAAGTTTTTCAGAGAAAGATGGAGAACGAGGGTATCCACAGGAACTGGTCAAATTCTCAGGCATCTAACCGGTGGGTACTAAGCCTGGATGCCGATGAACGGATCACTCCGGGGCTTGCCGAAGAAGTTTCGAGCCTGGTCAAAGATTCGCCTGAGTTTAAGGCATATACCATTCCCCGGCGTAATTATATAGGCGATTACTGGTTGAGGTGGGGAGGGGAATATCCTGCCGCTCAGACCAAACTTTTTCTTAAAGATGAGTTCAAATATGAGGAAGTGGAAGTACATCCCCGGGCTTTTATGGATGGTGACTGCGGTCATCTGAATGGAGATATCATACATTATTCTCACCGGGATATTTCAGATTATCTTAGTAGTTTGAACAGCCAAACTACCCTGGAAGCAAAAAAATGGGTGTTAACGGGAAGAAAAATGAGTCTGGGGCATGCTGTCTGGCGGATGCTGGACAGATGTTTTTACAGGAGACTCTTAAGAAAAAAAGCTTATAAGGACGGTATATACGGACTTACCGTTGCTGTTTTCAGCGGCATATACCAGTTGGTAAGTTATTTAAAATACAGAGAGATACTAGAGAATGAAAATAAAAAGGTCGGCGGATAGATCTGCGCAGGAAGGGAAAGACCATGGTTCGTCAAAAATTGTCGGTAGTTATAATAACTAAAAATATCGCGGATAAACTGGAACGTACACTCAGATCGGTTACATGGGCGGACGAGATAATAGTTGTTGACGGACATTCTGTTGATGGTACCGTAGAGATCGCCGAGAAGTATGCCGATAAAGTAATAGACAGTGAATTCGAAGGTTTCGGCGCTGAAAGGATGAAAGGAGTGGAGGCTTCGCAAGGGGATTGGATATTGCAGCTTGACGGAGATGAAGTCGTAACGGAAGCATTCCGAACAAGGCTTGAAAGACTTCTTGACGGAGATGACCAGGGCTGTGTGAGTTTCAAGTTCAGAAGAAAAAATATATTTCTTGGGCGCCCCATGATGTATGGGGGCTGGTATCATTATTCAGCACATCTTTTTAAAAAAGGATACGCACGGTATGAGGGCGATATTCACGAGAAATTGATAGTGAACGGTAAGCAGGGTATTATGGAAGAGGGTGTTAAACATTATCCTTTTTATAGTATAGGAGAGTTTATTGTACGTCAAAACAGGTATACGACATTACAGGCCGGGGAAATGTACAAAAGGGCAAACGATATTAGCGAAAAAGAAATAATGTTCAATCTCAGGGCGAAACCCGTAAAGCTTTTCAGAAAAATGTACTTAAAAAAGCAGGGTTTCCGGGAAGGGATGCAGGGGCTGGTGTTC
>CAYMTI010000190.1:0-3577 GCA_964393315.1 uncultured Planctomycetia bacterium | reverse complement strand
AGGGTTTCTACGCCATCCATATCCGGCATACGTATATCAAGGAAAAGTATATCGAACACGTTGTTCTCCACCTCCGCTATCGCCTGGGCCCCTCCATAGCAGCTTTCCACTTTATAGTTATTCGACCTTAAGATATCACAAAAAACATCAGCGAAATCTTTGTTATCGTCTACAACGAGTATCCTGTGCTCTTCCTGCATATAGTCACTCCCCTAATACATAAAAATATTTAAAATTCCACTATTTTTTTATAGTTTTGATTTTACACTAATTCTTTATGTTTGTCGAGAGCGTTCTTACTACCCACAGATATAAATTAACTTATTTTGTTTATGAAATATTCTTACTATCATGTACTCCTGGCCGTTCTTGCTTTTTAATATATAATATGATAGGCTTTGTGAGTTATGAATACCTGTTCGATAATCATCGCCTCCTATAACGAAGCCATAAACCTAAAGAAATGCCTGGATTCCATATTTAAACTGGAATTAACGGTGCATGACCTGGAAATAATAGTCATCGACAACAATTCTACCGATAATACGGCTTCAATGATCAAAGAATATCCCCAAGTCGTTTATTTGAAAGAAGAAAAACAAGGAGCGGCATTCGCTCGAAATACCGGTATCCGCTACGCGTCCGGAGATATACTTGTCTTTCTGGACGCTGACACGACCGTTCATAAAAACTGGCTGCACAATCTGCTTTCACCTTTTGACAATGCCTCCATAGGAGCCGTCGGCGGAGGCATCTTCCCGTTCAAGGAAAATAATATTATCTCACAGTATCTGGGAATATCTCTGTTTATGAGATATCCGAGATACGGACATCCAGGAAAGGTGCGCGGGTTTCCCAGCTGCAACCTGGCCGTACGAAAAGATCTTGCTTCTTCAGGGTTTGATACGGAAACCTTTACTATTTACGGCGAAGATAAAGATCTTTGCCTTAAGGTAATCAACGCCGGTTTTACAGTATGGTTCGCTCCAGACGCTATAGTTTACCACCAGCACCCTGACTCATTCACGTCCCTTATATTTCTGTTAATTAAAAGTTCGGAAGGAAGACTGGCTTTCGGTAAAAAACATATGACTGCGCCGGACATACTGCTTCTCAACAGCCATTTCCCGATCATCTATCCCCTGCTGCTCCTGCTTGCTCTGTTTTCCGGTAATAGCATCGCATCCGCAGCTCTTCTTACCCCGGTTTTGCTTTATCTGGCATATAATAGTATACTTTTTTATATTAAAAGCGGGAAAACGTTATTATGCTTTCTTATTAAACCATTGCTCGACGTGATATCACTATACGTCATATATTCCGCTTATACTTTTTTAAAAGTAAAAACTTACCTGGAGGGGAGATAAATGGATCTCAGTGTAATTATACCCGTTTATAACGAGGAAGAAAATGTCAGCCTGCTGCATAACGAACTAAAAGAAGCTCTAACTCCGCTGGGCAGATCCTCCGAGATCATATTCATCAATGACGGCAGTACCGACGGAACAATGGACAAACTCAGAGAATTAAAACGAAACAATGACTCTCTCAAGATCATTGATCTGAAAAAAAATTTCGGGCAGACCCCCGCCATCATGGCCGGTTTTGACTCGGCGTCCGGGGATATACTGATAACAATGGACGGCGACCTTCAAAATGATCCCGCCGATATCCCGAAATTACTGACGAAAATAGATGAAGGGTATGACCTTGTAACCGGATGGAGAAAAGACAGAAAAGATCATTTCCTTTTGAGAACCCTGCCTTCAGTAATAGCTAATTTTCTTATCTCAAAAGTACTTAAAACTAACATACACGATATAGGTTGTACTCTCAACGCATATAAAAAAGATGTGACAAAAAATATGAAACTATACGGTGAAATGCACAGATTTATTCCCGCGATAGCGAATTGGCGGGGCGCGAAAATAACGGAGATCGAAACCAATCATCGCCCCCGAAAATACGGAAAAACCAAATATGGCCTGAACAGAACCGTCAAGGTTATACTTGACCTTCTTTTAATGGCTTTTCTTTCCGAGTACAGTACCAAACCTCTTCGTTTTTTCGGAGGTATCGGCCTGATAAGCTCCGCGTTCGGCTTTATATGTTTTCTCTGCGTCGTTTTAATGAAAATAGCGGCTAAGGTCGATATGACAGGTAACCCCCTTTTAATACTTAGCGTCCTTTTCTTTCTCGTAAGCATACAGCTTGTCTCTCTGGGGGTTCTGGGAGAGATCAATATAAGGACATATTACGAATCTCAGGATAAAAAGACCTATTACATAAACGAGTTCCTGAAATGAAAATATTGATCATAAACTACGAATACCCCCCCCTGGGCGGAGGAGGCGGGATCTTTACCCGGGATCTGGCCGAAGAACTCGCTAAGACCAATGATATCGATGTCATAACAACTCATATGAAAGGCCTGAAACAATATGAGAATATAAACGGCGTTAACATAACAAGAATTCCCGTATTCGGCCGGACTTCGCAATACACTTCTTCACTTCCAGCTCTACTCACCTTTGTTCCCTCATGCGTTTCAAAGGGGATTCAAATGATCAGAAAAAAAAAGTATGACCTGATACATACTCATTTTGCCGTGCCTTCAGGGCCTGCAGGCATCTTTTTATCCAAAAAGTTCAACATCCCGCATATCCTCAGCATCCATGGCGGAGACATTTATGACCCCAGCAAAAAAACGTCACCGCACAGACACCTTTTGCTGAGATACCTCATAAAAAAGATATTGGACAATTCCACAAAAGTCATCGCCCAATCCCAAAACACTAAGAATAACGCATCGCGCATATACAATCCTTCCGGAAAGATAGATGTGATACCGCTGGGGCTCCCTATCCCGAAATTCTTACCGGCAAAGAAAGATGATCTGGGGCTCAAAATGAACAATAAGTATATCATCTCTATAGGACGCCTGGTAAAAAGAAAAGGGTACGACCATCTTCTAAGGGCTTTTTCCATAATAAAAAAGGATATATGCGATATCGGCCTGATAATCATAGGAAACGGCCCCGAACATGATAATTTGAAAAAACTCGCGGAAGAACTTGATGTCGAAAACAATGTCTTTATTATTAACTCTGCCGATGATAATGAAAAATTCCAATACCTGGCCTCTTCAGATATATATGCCCTTTCTTCCCTGCACGAAGGGTTCGGCATTGTGCTGCTGGAAGCCATGTCACAGGGGTTACCGATAGTAGCCGCTAACAATGGCGGGCAAACTGACATAATCAAAGAGCCACGTAACGGGATTCTTGTACCTCCCGCAGACAACGCCATTTTTGCTAACGCTATAATGAAAATATTGAAAAATGAAAAATTATGCGAAACGATTTCTAAAAATAATCGAGAAGATGTTTCTCGATTCATAATAAGCAATATCGCGAAAAAATATTCTGATTTTTTCAAAACCACTTTATCAGAGAACAATAACAATTGAGCTCTCCGGGCAAGATACTTCCTGTTGTAATTCCATCTGATCTCCTTTAAAAAAAAATATTTATCAAAATAGTATAGTGTTAAAACATCATCAATGCTGTATGAAGAC
>CAYMTI010000189.1:0-3618 GCA_964393315.1 uncultured Planctomycetia bacterium | reverse complement strand
GGGAGTTCTGCCGTTCTCGTATTCTTTTACAAAATAATCGATTATATGTTTATCGAACTCTTTAGAAAGATCTATGACATAATGTGGGATCTTAAGAGTTTCGGCGGTTTTCCTGGCAAGTTCGATCGAATCAGGGCTGCAAGATAAACTGTTACTCATATCAACACTATTTTCTTTTGGCCAGGTCTTGATAGTAACACCTACAAGTTCATGTCCAAGCTCCTTAAGCTTTAGAGCCGCTACACTGGAGTCCACTCCTCCGCTCAAGGCAATAACCGTTCTCATTTTGCGCCCTCCAAAACAAGATCATTTGCGCCTTCAGAGCAGCAAACGACATCTCCCGATCCGCTCTTTCGCGAGGTAATAACACTGATATTTTTGTTTTTATCAGCCAGGGTTAAAGCTTTGTCCTCACCCATTACCATCATGCCTGTGGCAAGTGCGTCGGCTTCGGTACAGCTATCGGCAATTACGGTTATACTTGAAGGTTTTTCAGGAAGAGGTTCTTCCGTTACTGGATTTATTATATGCGAAATAATTTTATCACTGGAGCTATCAATACAGATATTTTCGTAATCTCCGCTGGTAGCTATTGCCTTATTACGCAAAGCCAGGACTTTTAATATGGAATCGCCATCCGGTTCCCGTATTCCGACAAGCCATCCCGGGGAGTTATCCTCCTTATCTCCGCAAAAAATATCTCCCCCGGCGTTCACAAGGAAAAATTTTATTTTTTTATTTCGTATAAACGCGGATACTCTGTCCACGATATAGCCCTTTGCGATACCGGAAAGATCTATCCAGGTATTTTTGTCCAATACGATCCTTCGGTCAGGGGTTATCAATATATTATGCCAGCCTATTCCTTCTGTCGAATCTGGAATCCTGGATAATATATCCGCAGGCATATCACTGTAAAAACCGTCTTTTTTAAGAATAGGTGAAACCGTTATATCAAAATCTCCGTTTGTTAATATTCCGGCATGCTTAGAAGCTTTGATAACGTCAAAAAGATCTTTGCTGACAACCATTTTTTTTGAGATGTTCAGCCTGTTTATTTCACTGTTTTCCTGATATATGCTGAGTTTTTTTTCAAGCATTCCCGCAAATAGAAAGGCATTGTCTATTATTTTCTCTGCTTCTTTTCGTGATAGATCGCTGTCTTTTATCTTGATCTCCATGAACGTACCCATTATTTCAGAAGTACGTGCATATGAAACATATGGTTTCTCATGGGTTCTTACCTGGCAACCGGAGAGGAGTAAGGAGACTGTTATGAGAAGAGTTGCGGGTATTCGCATTATGCTGCAGCCCTTATTATCTGATCAAGATCTATATATTTTTCAACCAAGTCTATGGCAAGTTTTACTTTATTTTTATCCCTGGATTTTATTTTTACTCGTAAATCGTGTACATTAGAAGCAACTTCGTAGGTATGAAGACGGGATAACAAAGTAGGGATACCGGATCTTTTTAATGCCCACATCATTCTCCGTGAAGGGAAAAAACCTCCTGAAAGGATAAGCCCTCCTATTCTTTTTTGGATTTTGAACCTACCGTTATGGATCTTAATTATAAGATTTATGAAATCTGATCGGTTCCCGGGAGTTATAATAAGGCTATCGTCTTCAATGAAACGGGACGCTTCTCTTGCTTCCATTGCTCCTACCAGGACTCGGCGCATTTGCCGGCCCAAATATTCTTCTCCGCATAGTACATGCATGCCGAGTTCATCCCTGAAATCCCTCATCGTTGGGATATCCAGTATGTCCACATACGGGATGACCCCGAGTACGTTTATCCCGAATTTTTTTAAACCCCGTCTGACGTAAGTATTAACTTTATCATATTTTTGAGGAAGAACCTTATTTACAACAACTCCCGCCACTTTTACGCCTTTTCTGTCAAAAACCGCTTTATTCAGCATTATTTCATCTATTGGATTACCTATTCCTCCGGGAGAAACAAGAACAACTTTCGAATCAAGCATTTTAGCCACCGTGGCATTGGACATATCGAAGACTGAACCTACTCCCGCATGTCCCGTACCTTCAATTATTACAAATTCTTTATCTTCTGCAACCCGGCGGAAAGATTCCTTTATTTTTAACGGGGTATCATTTTTAATTTCACCGTCTAAATACTTTTCGGTATACCCTTTTTCCACGGCCAGAGGAGACATATCCTGAAGAGAAAATTTAAAATTAAAAATACGGTTCATCAAAACAGAATCCTCATCTATCTTGAATCCGTTCTCGATCAAATAACGTTGCCCCACAGGTTTGATGAAACCGATATAGCCGAACTGTTTGGATAAGGATGCGATCAACCCAAGTGACATAGTGGTTTTCCCCACATTCTGGCGGGTTGCCGCTATAAAAATACGTTTAGTGCGCCGTAGGCCGAAGATCTTATCCCAATTTTCAATGTAGGATTTCATTATAAAATGGTCGTTCGATTATTTGAAAGAATGTTCCTTGCCTGGGAACTCCCCGGCATGAACCTCTTTTTTGAAAGTGTCAATAGATCTTTGTATTATTTCTCCGACATCCGAGTACTTTTTTACGAATTTCGGCGAAAACCGGTCCAGATAACCGATGATATCATGTGTTACAAGTATCTGCCCGTCACACTGTTCTCCCGCGCCTATACCAATTGTGGGTATAGAGATATTACGTGTTATTTTACCTGCAAGGGGTGATGGAACACATTCAAGTATCAGGGCGAAACAACCTCCGTCAGCAAGCGCTGAAGCGTCGCGTATTAATTTTTTAGCCGAAGCTGGATCGGTTCCCTGGACCTTATATCCGCCCAGTTTGTTTACACTTTGAGGGGTCAGACCTATATGACCCAGCACAGGGATACCGGAATCAATAATAGCTTTGATCCGGGGAAGCATCTCTCTTCCCCCTTCAACTTTCACCGCGTCGCATCCGCCTTCTTTTATGAATCTACCGGCATTCTGTACGGCGTTCTCACAGCTTACCTGATACGACATGAAAGGCATATCACCTATTAAGAAAGCATGTTTTGTTCCTCTTTTAACGGCCTTTATGTGATGAAGCATTTCTTCCATAGTAACCGGAATAGTGGAGTCATATCCCAACAATACCATACCGACAGAATCTCCCACCAGGATAGCATCAATACCGGCTGAATCAATATATTCTGCCATAGGCTTATCATAAGCAGTAAGCATGGTTATCTTCTCTTTACCATTTTTTTTCTTATGAAAATCCAGTACGGTTATTTTACTGCTGCGGGACATAAATAAATCTCCTAGATTACACCTTTTAAATAATCGACAATATCAACCGTTATGGGCATAAAATAAACGTTCGACCCAGTTTCTTTTATGAAGGTAATGACATCACGTGCAAAGTTCCTGTTCCATTGCATAGTAGCTTCAAAATTTTTCGGAAAAAAAACTTTATTGTCGGTCGCCCAGTATTTTTTAGCGGATTCCCGTATTACCGGAGCCAGTCCCCAAAAAACTTTTGAGCCTGATAACTTTCTGAACCAGTTATCCATAAGAGCGATATCGAAAAAAGGTTGAGTAAAAAAACCATCGCATCCGGCATCCATTTTACTATGGGCATATTCAAGTTCTTCTTCCGG
>CAYMTI010000188.1:0-3636 GCA_964393315.1 uncultured Planctomycetia bacterium | reverse complement strand
ATATAGAAACTGAAATACAAGATTATCATCAGGCCAGAAAAGAACAAAAGAAGGATGACGGACAATGATAGTTCTTTACAATACTTTGACCAGGAAAAAAGAAGAGTTCAAACCGATAAATGAAGACAGGGTCAACATGTATGTTTGCGGGCCCACCGTGTATGATGTGCCTCATATAGGCCATGCCCGGAGCGCTTTTATTTTTGATATGATACGGAGGTATTTTGAGTATTTCGGGTACGAGGTATGTTTTGTAAGGAATGTCACGGATGTGGACGATAAGATAATAAACAAAGCGAAAACCGAACTTGAAGAACTAGGAGGGGAAGTCTCCTCTAACAGATTAAAACAGAGGGTTCGTGAAGTAGCTGAAAGATATCTTGACGTATACCACCGTCAAATGGATATTTTGGGCATAAAAAGTCCGGTTTTGGAACCTAAAGCCACCGAGAATATAAGTAAAATGATAGATTTTATAGAGATTTTGATAAAGAAAGGCTATGCGTATGTCTCAGACGGAAGTGTTTATTTCAGTATAGAAAAATTTCCCGATTACGGTAAGCTTTCCAATCAGGATATGGAACAGATGTTGTGTGCCGTTCGGATAGATAGTGATAGAGGCAAGAAACATGATCTGGATTTTGTATTGTGGAAAGAAGTAAAACCTTTTGAGCCGTCATGGGAAAGCCCCTGGGGAAGAGGAAGGCCGGGATGGCATATAGAGTGTTCTGTTATGAGTACAGACCTTCTGGGGCAGCAGTTCGATATTCACGGCGGAGGATTGGATCTGATATTTCCCCATCATGAAAATGAGATAGCCCAGGCGGAAGCTGCTACGGAAAAGACTTTTGCCCGGTACTGGATCCATAACGGGCTTTTGTTCGTGAACGGGGAAAAAATGTCCAAAAGTCTTGGGAACTTTATTACTATATCAGATTTTTTTAACACTTATGATGATCCGGATCTGTTAAAACTGGCGTTTCTTCACAGCCATTACAGGAGCGCCATGAACTATAATGATGATAAACTGAAGGAATCCAGGCGTTCCAAGGAACGGATCATGATATTCATCGATAAAACGGATAGATTGTACAAAGAAAACTCTAACGAGAAGGAACCGCCGCTTGCGATCATAAAAAGGGCTCAGGAGCTCTCCGACAATTTCAATCAAAAATTCAACAAGGCAATGGATGACGATTTTAATACTCCAGTGGTCCTTTCAGTCATATTTGAAGCGGTGAAAACAGGTAATGATCTTATGCTTGAGAGCGGGATAGATAAGGCCGGGAGAGTGCTTTTGGCTAACACAATAAAGAACTTTATTTTGAAGATATCCGGGATCATCGGCCTTTCATTGAGAAATTCGGATATGGAAGATAGTTTCAAGATGGAAATAGATAAAATGGTGGAATTAAGACAGCGGGCCCGGGAAGAAAAAAGTTTTGCCGAAGCTGACAGATTGAGGAAAGCTATTTCAGATAAAGGGGTTATTGTCGAAGATACCCCGGAAGGACCTATATGGCGCAGAAAATAGAGCGGGGATTGTTCATAACATTTGAAGGTCCGGAGGGTAGCGGGAAAAGCACACATTCAAAATTGATATCGGAAGATCTCCTAAAAGACGGGTTTGATGCTTTGCGTACTTTTGAACCCGGAGATACTCCTCTTGGGCAAAAGATACGGAATATACTTCTGGAAAAAGAAGATATAAATTTAGGTAATATAGCGGAACTTTTTCTTTTTGAAGCGGATCGGGCTCAGCATATTGAGGATGTTGTGGCCCCAGCGATAAAGGACGGGAAAATAGTCATATGCGACAGGTTCAATACCGCTACATATGCTTACCAGGGTTACGGTCTTGATCTTGGCGAGGAATTAATAAAACCCCTGGACGATATAGCAACCGGGAAGATAACACCCGATCTTGTAGTGCTGTTAGATACGGACGTGCTTGACGGCCTGAAAAGGGCTTCGGGTGTTAACGGATCTGATCGGCTGGAAAAACGGGGTAAAGAATTTCACGACAGAGTAAGGACCGGATACTTGAAGATGGCCGAAAAAAACAGAAAGGTATTTAAGGTAATAAAACTTGAGGAAACGATAGAAGATACTTACGCGCGTGTAAAAAAGGTGATTTATGATTTTATTGAAAGATATAAAGGGACAGGATAACGCTGTTCGCTATCTCAACAACAGTTTGATCTCCGGGAGGATATCAGACAGCTATCTTTTTACCGGCCCCGGAGGGGTAGGGCGGGTCCTTGCCGCTAAAGCTTTTATCGCGGAGCTTGTTTGCCGGAGAAGAAGTTCAGGAGGAGCCTGCGGGGAATGTTCTTCCTGCAGGAGAGTTGACAGCCTGGAACATCCTGATATTATGCGCATAAAACCGGAAAAGAACGGAACGATAAAGATCAATGAGATCAGGGCGGTAAAAGATAAGTTGAGATTAAAACCTTTTGAAGCTCCAGTCAACGTTTGTTTAATAGAAGAAGCTCATATGATGACCGCGCAGGCGGCGAACGCTTTATTGAAGCTTCTGGAAGAACCTCCGGGAGAATCAATGCTGATACTGG
Organism: uncultured Planctomycetia bacterium; assembly: GCA_964393315.1. GTDB lineage: Bacteria > Omnitrophota > Gorgyraeia > Tantalellales > Tantalellaceae > CAYMTI01. The sequence goes on along the minus strand of CAYMTI010000188.1, from coordinate 1,063 downwards.
TCAGCGACAGAAAAGAAAACATTTTACCAACGGTTCTTTCGCGATGTACAGAGGTCAGGTTCAGATCTCTGTCCGTTAATCTTTGCAGGGATATTATAGCGGAGGTTTCCGGGGTTTCATTGGAGGAAGCTTTAATGCTGGCTTACTTTTCTCAGGGGTCTCCCGGCCTGGCTCTGGAGATGATCGAATACGAAGTCCTTGAAAAAAGAAAGGAATCCATGGAGTCTCTGAGAAATATGCTTTTTTCCGGGACATTATCCTGTGCTTGTTGGGGATCAGATAAAAAGGATGATCTTGCCGAAGCGGCGGACATGCTGGTTACGGTGCTCAGGGATATAGTGATAGCCAGAGAGGGGTGTTACGATAATATGATAAACCCGGATATAAAAGGTTCGGAAATATATGATTTTTTTGAAAAATACACGGATGACCGTATTTATCAGACCATCGATAAGCTGATCAGGCTTAAAAGAGCGGTTTTAGGCAGCGTCAATCCAAAACTGGCCGATCAGATCATGCCAGGATGCCTGGAAATGGATTATCTTTGAGTATAAAGTATGATCTTATTGCTGAAATTTATATCGCGGAAATGTGTATCCGTGTAAAATAAAATAGGTCGCAAAAAAGTGGGGACATAAAATGCATGAAGTAGTTAAGGTGCAGCTCAGGGCTATAGGGGAAGTCAGTTGTTTCATAACTAACGGGATAAAGGTAGAGATAGGGGACAATGTGGTTGTTGAGGCTGACAGGGGACTGGATCACGGTATAGTTGTGGGTGCGCCTGAAAACGTGGAGACGCTTGATAAACTGGAGCAACCGGTAAGGAAGATGATAAGAAAAGCGAATCCCTGGGATGAAAAGCAGATAGAGAAAAACAAGGCCAAGTCTAAGGATCTTGTGAATATATGTGAGAAAAAGATAGCCGAACACCGGTTGCCGATGAAACTGGTAGATGCCGAATATTCTTTTGACCGTTCTAAGATAATATTTTATTTTACTTCGGATAACCGGGTGGATTTCAGGGAACTGGTCAAGGACCTGGCCAGTCGTTTTAGAACTAGGA
>CAYMTI010000187.1:0-3687 GCA_964393315.1 uncultured Planctomycetia bacterium | reverse complement strand
AGATCCCTCAGAAGTATCAACGATAACCGCGTTCACATTAAGCGAAAATCCTTTAATATGCCTTTCAAAAACAGCGATCTGCCCCTCGTATTTCTCAAGTAAGTCCCGGTACTCCCATTCATCTTTGATGATAAAAACAAACTGACCGCTCGATCCGTAAGGAAACCTGACAACAAAAGGTAAAGAAAATTCCTTCAGCAAAGATTTAAAATCAACGGCGCCGACATGATCTTCTCTGCCCGGAATTCGGTCTAATCCCAATCCCGGAAGTTTTCTATGCAATAGTATTTTATTATCAAAGTAGCGTTTTTTATCTTCAGACGGAGCCAGAATATTATATTTCCCCGATGAAACGTTATGTTCAAGATCGCTGAGAGACCTGTAACAAATTATATTCGTCCCGGGAGGGGTATTGTCTTTTAAGCGGCCAAAAAACTTTTTTCCCAGCTCGCCGTTCAAATTTTTTTTCAGGTCTTCATTAGACCAGTTTTTTCTCACTCCCAGCTCTTTCTCCAGGGACAAAATATCATGCTCGTTAAAATACAAAGGCACTTCGATCCCATAATCACAACATAAAATGAAGTCAAGAGGTAAAACCCTGTTAATAGCTGCCGCGTCATGCGCCCGCTGACCTAACCATCCCCAATAAGAATATCTATCTTTTAAATATTCGAATATATCGTTCATAATCAGATTTCATTTTCTAAACATATTCCGGAAAGTATTCCGGCTTTTTCAAAAAACCTTTTTCAATAAGATCTCTCACTTGTTGTGCGTTATCTATCCCTATCTTTCCCGCATAAAGGGTCTTAAGATCACCTTTTACTGCAATATAACGCCTGAGCTTATTTAACCCGCTGATATAATGCGTATCCTTTGTAAACGCCCCTATCCTACTTGTTTTCCTCATTCCCCTTTTTACTCTCTCGGTCAATCTATAAGCCAGCTCATCCGAAAATAGATCCCTCAAAATGATGAACGTATCAAAAAAACTTTTTTTAAGAGCGGTTTTAACGGCTAAACACCTTCCGGCGTAAAGTCTGATCTGTCTTTTATCAACAAGTAGACATCCCGACCGTTCCTCAGCGTTTACAGCCATTCCCTCTTCAGTTTCATCATATCCTGCCAGGCCCTCGGAGAATATCCTGAAAGGCTGCCTTGCCCCGTTAATAGCTCGGTAAACATGTACCTCTATCTCATGAACTACAAGCCGTTGCATCTCTTGCTTTGTATAATTCATGGCCGGGTTCACATATATCATAAAATCCCTGCCCGAAACACTTAACTTGGGAACTATCTTATCGTTTAAAGATACTTTCCACCCTTCCACCCCTTTTTTCTTCAGACTCTCTTTAAGGAATACCATCATCTCTTCGGGAGAAACAGTCTCATCCGGGAAAACATCCTCCTGTGCCGGGTTGTTAAATAAGATAGCCTCACAGGTATTCACGTCCTCCTTCCCGGGACTACCGTAAAGTCTTGATGATATCTCCCCGAACCGGTCATCTCCTGAGACCAATATATCTACCTGCCGCTTAATATATTTTACTTTTTCGGTAAATATAAACGTAAAAGTAGAATCAGCTTGTTCCTCTATCTGTTTTTCAAGCCTGTCAAGTCTTTCAACCTTACCGCGAAGATCTCTGGCCTGGTATTCAAAAACAGGGTTATATCTATTCCCGTTACTTAATCTTTCAAAGAACTTAACGCGTTCCTCCCCTTGGTTCAAAGGGGTAAGACACGCGTAAAAATCAATTTCCTTCGATATCTCGCTTATTTTATTATCTATCTGCTTGAGCTGCTCCATATCCTAATTTCTTTTTGTAACTACACAAATAAATGTACTTTTTATCCTGCTATACCACTACTAATAGCTATACATACCGTATACCCGGATATGTACATATACTTCCTTGTCCCCACCCCACCTTCCAATAATTTTGCTAAAATCAAAATTCAGATTTCCTTTCACCGTTTGACCCGCATTACACACCGGCATAATGTTCTGTTAAACATATTGTTTTTGCGCCAGTTCAGTATTCTCCCAAACCGGGCTAAACTCCATACAAAGATAAACCCAAGCAGTAACCCCGGTCTCTTTTATCCATTTTGTCATTTTGTTATATATATCCGTCCTTACTTCTCTGGGATATCTTAACTTTCCGTCTTCGTCAACAAAGAATTCCGCCTGATAATACATTCCGTTATCAGAAAATCTCTGCTCAGCTATCTGATTAAGCCCGGGAGTAAACCTCAATGTACCCAGACTTATCCATTTAGTTTTTTCCCTAAGAATATCATAAGAAAAAAGTTCTTTGACGATATTTTTATAATCTTGTTCCCATAACGGATAAAAAACAATAGGATCAAAGTGAAACCCAACACTATATCCCCGCTTGGCCGCGCTTATAGCCGCCTGTATCCTTTCATCAACGGTTGCGGATCCTTTCTCATAAGCATCCGCAACATTCCGGGGATTTACAGACCACGAAATAACTACATTTTCATTAGGTTCAGCTTCAAGCACATTATCAATATCTTTGACTTTTGTTTTAAGTTCAAGCACCAGATTTCTCATATCCTTAAAAAATGGTATAAGATATTTAGAATACCTGGTATATTTATCAAAGGCTAGAGAATCCGTAAACTCACCTGTCCCGATTCTGACATTTTTTTGGAGTTTACGGTCAAACTCCAAAATATGCGGAAAATAATCCTCGATATTCGCCGGAAGAATGATCCCGGGAGCATTGCTATATGTCTGAAGATAACAATAAGTACAATCTATAGGACAACCAAATCCCACGTTCAATATCCAGTATCCGCATCGTTCACACCCTTTGGTACAGGGGCACCGCTTCAGAAAAGCGTATTTATGCTCTGTAATAAAAATATTTTGCGAACGCTTATTATAGGTCTCCAAATGATCTTTTTTGCTGAAAAGATCAAGAGCTTCGGATATTTTTTTTACAGGCTTTACCTCAACCCCGGGAAACTGTGCCGTGAAATCTCTAGTCCATTCGCGATCAATAATGCTTTCCTCGGCGAATATACGTATCGGCTTCAAATTAAAATCCCAGATCTCGCATTCATGAGATCTATTATGGAATTTAACAGGCATTAAATGCGGATCCATGTTCTTATGGATAGACGGATATCTCCTTTTCAAAAGAAAAGTCTTTAATTTTAAAAAAAAGTCCCCCTTTCCAGCTTCAAGCACAGCCTTGATTTCTTCACATTCAACAATTTCACAAGGATCTGTCTTTTCAGAGATAGAGATCTCATAAAGTAGCCTAATAAGCTCGTTTTTCTTATTAACTCCAAGTTTCAAAGGCGCGATATCAGCTACTATATGCTCTATTTTTCGTATAAGTTCTTTATTAGTTTCCATATTCATGGAGATATTATATATTAATATTATTTTGAGGGCAAGATAAACAGCCAATAACAGAAAGGTACGCCTCCGATCTCCCGTGGATAAAGTCACTGCACATACTGATATAAAAGCCTGCGCTGCAGATACCCCTGCCAGAGATACTTCGAATATGTGCTCTGGCGAGGTCTGACCCCAAAGACAAGTCCAGCCGAAGAGCCGTCCAAGGCCCAAATCCAGACGTGGGCAACGCCCACGAAAATAAAATATTGGGATAGATCAAACCTTGTTTTTGTGCTCTGGCGAGGTCTGAC
>CAYMTI010000186.1:0-3753 GCA_964393315.1 uncultured Planctomycetia bacterium | reverse complement strand
CCTACCAATTTTCTTGATATCCTTTCTATCCGCTGGCTTGAGGGCTTTCTAAAAAAGTGGAAAGGAGAGCTGATAGTAATAAGCCATGATAGAAACTTTATGGATAGTGTCGTGACCCATATAGTAGGAATACACCGGTCTAAGATCCGTAAGATAAAAGGAAAAACAAGAAAATATTATTCTACTGTAGAGAAAGAAGAAGAAATATATGAGAAGAAACGTATTAACGAAGAGAAAAAAAAGAAGCAGATAGAAGAATACATTTCAACTTTTCGGGCAAAAGCGAGAAGAGCCAGATCTGTTCAGTCCAGTGTTAAAAGACTCAATAAAATGGAGAGACTTGATAGATTATCGGATATAGGCAAACTGTCTTTTTCTTTTAATGCGGCGCCGTTCCGTCCCCCTGTGGCTATGGAGGTATCAGGCCTTTCCTTCTCATATGACGGGTCAGTTCCGTATCTGATAAACGATCTCAATTTTACTTTAGAAAGGGGGGATAAGGTCTGTATTGTCGGAGCTAACGGGAAAGGGAAAACAACGTTGGCGAAACTGCTTGCCGGAAGTATAGAACCGAACAAGGGTCAGATTAAGGTGAATCCTCAAGTAAGGATGGCTTTTTATGAACAGGGCAATACCGCGGAACTTTGTGATAATAATACCGTGGAACAAGAAATATCTTCCGCGGATCCGGGTAAAAGCCGGACGGAGATACGGAGCATATGCGGTAACATGATGTTCCCCGGAGATAATGCTCTTAAAAAAATAGCTGTACTTTCCGGCGGCGAAAGGAGCCGTGTGCTTTTGGCGAAAACATTACTTTTCACTTCAAATCTTCTGATCCTCGATGAACCCACACATCATCTTGATATAGAATCCTGTTCAGCGTTACTGGAAGCGGTTCAAGTATATGAGGGCGCGGCGGTGATCGTAACACATGATGAATATTTCCTGCATAAAGCGGCAACTAAACTTATAATTTTTACAGAGAACGGGATAAAATTTTTCCCGGGGAATTATTCCGAATTCCTTGAACGGATGGGATGGGAACATTCCAAGCCGGTCAAAAAGATCAAAGCCGCGGGGGAAGGAAAACAAAATAGAACTGTCTGCGATAAGAATTCTTTGAATAAAAAAGAAAAGCGCAGACAGCGCGCGGCAAAGAGGTCTTTGTTGAAAAAAAGACTCGGCGGATTTGAGTCAAGGATAGCAAAACTTGAAAAAGATATTCACAACAAGGAAACGCAGCGTAAAACCCTCACGGATGAACTTATCGAAAGTTCAAAAAATAAAAACCCTAAAAATATAGCTGATATTTCAAAGAAGCTTAAATGTTCCGAAAAAAATATTGACAGGCTTTATCACGAACTTGATGCTGAACTTGAGGCGTATGAGATCGCCAAAAAAGAGTTCAGGGAGTGATCCCGGTTGGGATTCTTTTATTTCAATATCTAATAATATCTAAACATATCATTTCGTTCTTATAGCTTATACACGGTTGCAAATATACTTTTATCAAGGTATGCTTTATTCAAAAGGCAGGTTGAGGTATGGGAAACAGTATGCGGAAGATAAAACTTATCATATATTTATATGTTATTTTATCCGGGATAGTGATCCTGGCCGGATGCTCCCGCGAGAGTTCCGATGAAAACGGGATCGTCGAGACTATTACGGGGAAATCCCAGATGAATTCTTATAAAAAAGCAAAGGGTGAAATAGAAAGTATTAATTCTATTTTAAAGAAACGTTATGATGAAACGGACTGAGAAAATGAAAAATCCGGGACAAGACAAATACATCCTGGCCATAGACCAGGGAACGACCGGAAGCAGGGCAATACTTTATGATAAAAAAGGAAGTATTATAGCGTCAAGTTATAGAGAGTTTCCGCAGTATTTCCCCCTGCCCGGGTGGGTAGAGCATGATCCTGAAGAAATATGGCAAAGCGTTAAATATACTATACGGAAAGTGGTTGAAAAGATACCGCCGGGATCTATAGCGGCTGTAGGGATAACGAATCAGAGGGAAACAACGGTAATGTGGGACAGAAACACAGGGAAACCCGTGCATAGAGCCATAGTCTGGCAGTGTAGGCGTACAGCGGCCCGATGTGCGGAACTTAAAAAACTTGGAGGTGAAGAGTTCTTTAAAACAAGGACCGGACTTCCGGTAGACGCATATTTTTCAGCCACTAAAATAGAATGGATATTGAACAATGTGAGAGGTGCCAGAAAAAAAGCCGAAAAAGGAGAACTTTGTTTCGGGACAACGGATACCTGGATATTATGGAAGCTGACAGGATGCAAAGTTCATGCCACTGATTATACTAACGCGTCAAGGACGATGCTTTTTAATATTAAAAAACTGGAATGGGATAAAAAAATACTTAAAAAACTTAAGATCCCGGAGAGTATCCTTCCGGAGGTTAAGAGATCTTCGGGATTTTTCGGAAATACCCTGCGAATAGGAAAACTTCCCGCGGGATTACCGGTAACGGGAATAGCGGGAGATCAGCAGGCCGCGTTGTTCGGCCAGACCTGCTTTTCTCCGGGAAATATCAAAAACACTTATGGTACAGGATGTTTTATACTTTTAAATACCGGCAATAAATATATGATATCCAGGTACGGGCTGATAACGACTATAGGATGCGGACCGGATGCGGGACCGGTATACGTTCTGGAAGGTTCTGTATTTATAGCGGGAGCGGCAGTCCAATGGCTCAGGGACGGGCTTGAGTTGTTCAGCCATGCTTCTCATACTGAAACGATGGCTTCCAGGGTTAAAGATAATGGCGGGATCTATTTTGTCCCCGCCCTGGTGGGATTAGGTGCTCCCTATTGGGATCCTGGCGCCAGAGGAAGCATATTCGGTCTTACCAGGGGAACAAAAAAAGAGCATGTGGCAAGAGCCGCGCTTGAAGCGATGTGTTATCAGACAAGAGATGTTATAGAGGCGATGGAAAAGGACTCACGTTTAAAGATAAAAGAGCTCAGGGTTGACGGAGGAGCGGCGGCGAATGGTTTTCTTTGTCAATTTCAGGCTGATATCCTCGGGATAAAAACGATAAGGCCTAAGATAATCGAGACGACTTCAAGTGGCGCCGCGTATCTTGCCGGGCTTGCGGTAGGATATTGGAAAAATACTGAGGAAATAAAGAAATACTGGAAAAAGGACAAAACTTTTTCGCCTAAGATGTCGGAAAAAGTAAAAGAGCGGTATTATAAGAACTGGAAAGAAGCTGTTAGCAGGACACTTTCTTTTTCTCCATAAAGGAAAAATAATCAAAAATGAAAATATATGATGTTTTAGTCATAGGCGGAGGGGTTACAGGTGCCGCGGCCGCGCGTGAACTGTCTAAGTATGATCTTAAAATCGCGCTTCTGGAAAAGGAGGAGGAACTCGCGTTCGGGGTTTCTAAATCCAACAGCGGTATAATCCATCCCGGGACACAAAATCCTCCGGGTTCGCTTAAAGGAAGACTTTGTGTGGAAGGGAACCGTCTTGTGAGGGAAACATGCCGTGAACTGGGTGTTGAATTCAAGGAGGTTGGAGAACTGATAGTAGCTTTCTCCCGCGAAGAGGAAGCAAACCTGAGGAAATTAAAAAAAGAAGGAGACGAGATCGGGGTCCCGTCCTTGAAAATAGTTGGCCCCGGATGGCTCAGGAAAAACGAACCTAATTTAAATAAAAAGGCGCTGTGCGCGCTTTACGCTCCGACAGCGGGGATAATAAGTCCTTATCGTCTGGTTT
>CAYMTI010000185.1:0-3771 GCA_964393315.1 uncultured Planctomycetia bacterium | reverse complement strand
AGATTTATGATACCCTGATTTTCGAGGGTTGAATCTTACGTCCGATGTCAGGCGCGGGATTATCAAGCACGCGACTCCTTTTGATATGGAACGTTCCCGCGACGAAGATATTCCTGGCCCGTATCTTTTGGAGATACAGGTAGTGGATATTGCTGATGAGATCACTTATGACAATCATGATCTTGATGACGGTTTTAAAAGCGGCCTTTTGGAAGGAGCTGATATGGCCGGTATTCCGATATGGGATGAAGCTGCCGCTTATGTGAAAAACAACATTTCCACTGCGGATAAGAAGATCTTGAGATGTGAGATAGTAAGATATTTGATAAACTCACAGGTTTCAGATATTATCTCAAATGCATTAAATAAGCTCCGCGGTCAAGAGATTAAAAGTCCGGAAGACCTGGATGGTGTGGGAGAGAAACTGGTCGTTTTCAGTCCTGAGATGGAGGCGAAGAGAAAGGTTTTTAAACAGTTGTTGTTCGATAAATTGTATAATCATTACCGGGTTATAAGAATGTCTAGAAAAGCTTCCCGTTTTTTACGCGCTTTATTCGAGAATTATGTGAATAACCCCGGGCAGCTTCCGCCTCAGTCTTTTAAATATATTGAGAAAAGAGGAGTTCATCAGGTCGTTTGCGATTATCTGGCGGGGATGACGGACCGTTATGCGTTGGACCAGTATAAAAATTTATTTGAACCGTTTGAACGGGTTTAGAAAGAACGATACGGCATCGCTTTAAGTCGGTATGAATTAGAACAACATTTAGCAATAAATGATCACTATTGGTGCTGCCGCATAAACATAAGGGAACATATGGAAAAGTTATTTCGCAAAATCAAAGAAAACTGGGGATTGAGGGAAGAGATAGAGGCATTTAATAATTTTTTAAAGAACCCGGATTGGATATTATTGCCCGATATTCCTGAAACCTGTTCTGACCTGAAAAGTTCGGAGGTGGGGGATCTCGTAAAAAAACATTTTAAATCCCCGGAAAAACAAAAAAAATGTATTAAGTATATTCTTTCGGCAATTAAAAGATCATTAGGTGAAAGTTCTTTTGAACGGGTTAAATGCGGCAATGATATACATGGGGTCATTTATCCCATAGATTCAGAGGGGAAGACATCCGGTTTTGTGGTTTTGGCCGGGCTGGATAAGCCTATGAGCGAGGATGTGGAAAAGATATTTATCGCGTTTACTAATGCCGTTCTAAGAGAAAGCCGTAAGGAGATAGAGCTGGAAGAAGTCAATAAGACTATACGCCCCAGGGCGATAGCTCTTTCGACCGTACATACCGTACATCGTTTAATGACGAGTACTCTTGATCTGGACGAACTGCTTCCCCGGATAGCCAGGTTGTCGCTGCAGGTTCTTAGAGCTAATAGATGTTCTATAAAACTTGTGGATAAAAAAAGGAAAACACTTTTACCTAAAACGACCATTGATCTGAGAAAGGCTAAGACCAAACTTAAGAAAGTGCAAATCGGAAGATTTGCGCCCGGCCGGGCGGTAAAAAAGGAAACGCCCGTAAGAGGTAAAAATTATCTGGCTTCGCCTATGATAGATGAGGATGTGGTAGGTGTTATCACTCTGTATGATAAACTTGACGGAAGCGAATTTACTTATTTTGACGAGGAAATAATAAAAACACTGTCGGAGCAGGCGGCTATAGCTATCAAGAACGCGCAGCTTTTTAATGAACAGTCTGATCTAACTTTGAGCAGTATTAAATGTATCGCGCAACTTTTACAGGACAGGCCCCATGGGATAAGCCGTGAGGAAGGGTCGTTTTTAAAACTCATAAAGATAATAGGACGTAAATTTGAAATGAACGAAACGGAGATAAACATGCTTCAATATGCGGCGATGCTTCATGATGCCGGTCAGATAAGTATACCTGAGAAAGTTCTTCTGAAACGGGGAGAGCTGACTGGGACTGAGTATGCTATCGTAAAAAAACATCCGTTAAAAGGCGCGGAAATATTATCCAAGTTCAGACCTTTGAAGTCGATAATTCCAATAATTAAATATCATCATGAGAATTTTGACGGATCAGGATATCCTAAAGGGCTTAAAGGGCAGGATATTCCTTTGTCGGCGCGGATACTTGCTGTTGTAAGTGCTTTTGAGGCTATGATAACAGATAGGCCTTATCGAAAAGCTTTAACTGTTTCTTCCGCGGTCAAAGAGGTTAAAAAAAGTTCTAAAATTCAATTCGACCCTCAAATAGTGGATTCGTTTTGCGAGGCGGTCAATAGGAAAGATGTAAGAAAGTTACTGGAAAAAGAACTAGGGAGAAGGAAAAAATGATCTCCGCAGGGGGAATATTTAAAAAAAAACATTTTATCATTATTCTTGCAGCGGTTATTTGTATACTGGCATCGGGATTTTTTTTGCTGTTCGACGATATTATTATTTACTCTGTGCGCAGGGTTTCCGGGTATGACCTGAGTTTTTCCGTCTGGGAAAAAAGTTTGACGGGAACTAATTATTTACATGATCTAAAAATACTTATTCCGGAACAGAATGTCAGTGTCGCAGCCTCCAGGGGAGATGTGAACTTTGATATTGAAAGGTATTTGAAGAAAAGAGAGATCTCAGCCGATTTTTTGCTCGAGGATGTCGTTTTAAGAAAAATTGAAATTTCCCAAGGCGATACAGATGATACTTCTTTGTATGACCTGTTCCTGGGAGAGGGGCAGAAGTTCAATTCTCTGAGTTCGGATATTTTTTTTGACGGCAATACTTTTTCTATATCCGATCTTTATGCCGATTCCAGTGATATTAAGGTTTCAGGTAACTGTGAGTTCTCTGATGGCTGGAATACCGCGGATATAGATATAAAGATATCTATCAGCCCCGTTTTGGCCCGGACGATGTCCAAGGATATAAGGGACAATGTACTTTTTGAAGAAGATAACGGATGGTATACTACTATTATAAGTTATAAAGGGAATTCCGTATTATTGAAGGCTCTTTACAATTTTTCTGAAAAAAAATAATTATTTCTCCCTGGTGACAAGAAAAATTATCGTTTTGTACACAAACTAAAGGATATATATCAATGTTATTTTAAGAGGGTAAGCCCGCTTTTTAACCTTGATATTTCCTGTTTCTATGCTAAAATATACGCCAAATGCCGTACCAAGATTTTCAGGATGATTTGTTCGGGAGTCGGGAAGGTAAACGTAAACCCATAAAAAAGGTTTTTCCTGGACATAGATTTTTACCTTATATCAAAATTCCTTTTGAATATACTGTAATAACAGCTGTGGTCGTTATGATCCTGGTTATTGTTGCGTATGCTTTAGGTTTTGAGAAAGGTAAGAATATTAGTTCATTGTACGGGGGTAAGGGTATATCAATGAACGATCTTGTAGAGAATGACCCGGTTCTACCTGATAACGATATAGAACCGATCATGGAAAATGAAAGCATTGGGGATATTACCGATGCGGTACCAGACAACTTTGATGCTCAGTTGTCTGAAACTGAAACGGAAAAGGCTCCGAAAAAACTTGATGCAGATTCCGGAGAAAATGAAGGGGAAAAGGGAACGTCTTTATATCAGATACAATTAGCGTCTTTTAAGAATGCGGAAGCCGCCTTGCGGGTGGTAGAACAGTTAAGAAAAGATGGGATTGACGCGGGATGTGATCAAAAAGGGGATTGGTATCAGGTTTATGCCTCCGGATATAAGAGCATAGAAGAAGCCAAAACTGCTCAGGGGTCTCTTTGTGAAGAATATGATGATTGTTACGTTAGAA
>CAYMTI010000184.1:0-3778 GCA_964393315.1 uncultured Planctomycetia bacterium | reverse complement strand
AGATGAAAGATAAGCATATCTGCTAATGGTATATGTGGTGTCCGGTTAAATATTATTATGAACAGAGAAAATTAGATAAAAAATGGGTAGAAAAATATTGCTGGCGGGATAATTTAAAATGTGTGAGAAGGAAGATGGAAGAAAAAGGTATTAGTCATCCGGATAATATGTTACCGGATGGGACTATTGATGAAACCTTAAGGTAAAATGGAAAACGCTTTAGGATTTTAGCATTCGGTCCTGTTCCTTCAAGAAGGTTAGGACAAAGCTTTGGAAGAAACAATATCCCGCCAAAGAACTGTACATATTTTTGTATTTACTGTCAGGTTCGCTGTGCACAGAAGATAAGTTGAAAAAGAAAATATTTTTATGATGTAGAGCTTCTTTTGTCTGCGGCCGGTAAAAAAAGATACAAAGCTGCCGACAATAGCGAGAAAATAGATCATCTTAAATTCGTATCTGACGGAGATCCTATGTTTTTACATGGAAAATAAAGCAGGATCTCTTAATCGTTATGTTGGTGCACTATATGAAGGAAGAGGCTGTTGCCGGGGTGTTGGGCAAAGCTAAAGGTCATCTATCGGGACCAGAATTTCTATGTAAGGAAAATACAAGGCTGGAAATTTTTAATAGATAATTAACGTTAATTTTATGGAACAAATCACAAAAGGGTGTAAATATTGTTACTTAATTATTTATAGAATAAAGATTTATAAAGAGTGTCCCTTATGAAAGGAGTTTTATGAGAAGGAATTTAAAATCGTTTTTTACCGGGTATATTATGTGTTTTATTTCTGCGGGGGCGGCTTTCGGATCCGGAGAGCCGTTGAATGATGGGGTGCAGGGGAAATATCCTCCTGTTTTGGATTATTCGGATAACTATAACTGGGTGACGAAGCCGGAGAAGCTGGATAAACCCGTAGATGTTTTTTATGTGCATCCCACTATCTACTCGGGAAAAGAATCGGACAATATGGATATATCGGATCCGCGACTTCGCGCTTTTGCCCAAGGTCTTACCGTGGCCCAGGCCGGGGTTTACTCCGGGTCGGCTAATCTGTTCGCGCCTTTTTATAGACAGCAGTCGGGTGCGGTACAGGATGAGTTTACCGCAAGAGGAGGTACGAATATGTTCATCGACCCCAGTTTCCAGATAGGAGCACGTGATGTTGAGGCGGCTTTTGAATATTATGTGAAAGAACTTAATCCGGACCGTCCGTTTATTCTTGCAGGCCACAGTCAGGGAACAATGACATTGATCAATCTGATGAGGAAAAGGTTCAATGATAGCGAAATGCAGAAACGCCTTGTGGCGGCTTATCTTATCGGGTATTCGGTCACGAAAAATGATCTTCAGACATATCCCTGGATGAAAAGAGCCCGGGGGGCCAGGGATACCGGAGTTATAATAACATATAACACTGAAGGCCCGCTAGCTGAGGGTTCGCCGGTATATTTGGAAGGAGCTATAGCTATTAATCCCGTTAACTGGAAAAATGATTCGACAGTGGCAAAAAGATCCGAACATAGCGGAGCTGTTTTTTTTAAGGACTCACAGGGGGAGATTATCGAGGAGGTGGATCATTTCGCGGACTCTTATGTCGATACTGAAAAAGGCGTTCTTGTTATAAAAAATATGAAGCATCCGTTGTCGCCTGAGATAGATCTTTTGCACCTGGGAAGATATCCCGACGGGGTTTATCATAAATATGATTACGCGTTCTGGTTCAATGATCTTAAGGGAAATGTTAAAGAACGAATAAACTCATATTTGAACATCAGTTCTAAACAGAGTACGACAAAGTAAAATATTTAGTTCAAGGCCGGGCAGATTGATGTTGATTTATGCGGTATTTTTAGATATTTTTTCTCATTGTTTTTATAGGAATAAGGATAAAAATTAAATTTTTCTAGCTTAAAAAGCAGATGGCTGTATGAAGTAGTAGGGTTTTCTTGTTTTTCCTCATTTTGTTAGACCTTATAAAAGAGAGCATATTATATACATTTGACAATGAAGGTAAGCAGCACTAAACTTATATTGTATGTGTATTGTTTTGTTACGGCAATATTATGTTTTATTGATCTTTGAGGGGTTTTGATAGGAAGAGCAGAGACAAAAAACACTAAATGTGTTTTTTGATTTATATTCAGTGGCGGAGCCGTTTATCTGTTATTTTCTTTCAATCTATGAACAGAGAGCATAATTAATGAACAGATGAAGGATGATATGAAGTTCGATATGGAATATAAAAAAATACTGGATTTTTCACCCGATGGTATCATAGTCGCCGATAAGCAGACCAAAGAATTTATTTATGTCAATCCCACCATATGTGAAATGCTGGGGTATACCGAACAGGAATTGAAAAAACTGTCATTTTACGGATTGCATCCTAAAGAGGATATCCCCGCGATAGAAGAAGAGTTTCTAAAAATTGACAGGAGAAACGGCCCGGTTTCCCTATTGATCCCCTGTATATCTAAAAGCGGGGAAATAAGATCTTATGAAATAAGCAGTGTAGCTGTGGATATGGACGGCAGGAGTTGTCTTTTGGGTGTTTTCCGGGATATATTTCGCCGTCAAAAATTGAAAAAAAAAGCGGAACAAAGTTCTTTAAAGTATGTTCCTGGTTTTCAGCAGGCGACTGTCGGTTTGGCCAGAGTCGGTTTAGAGGGGAATATCCTAGAGGCGAATAATAAACTTTGCGAGATAACGGGGTATACGGGTGAAGAACTAAAAAATAAGAAGATCATGGATATGATCTTCGCGGATGATCCGGATGTGTATGCGCAAGATAAGAAGGGCAAAATAAAAAATTTTTCTGCTGAAAAAAAGTATTCAAGAAAAGATGGGGACTTAATATGGATAAAATTCACAATGTCCCTTATTTACGACAAGGATAAAAAACCCTGGTATTTTATAGCTGCGATAGAGGATACAACTCAAACGAAATTTGTAATAGACAAACTTATCGAAAGCGAAGAGAAATTCCGGTCTGTTTTCAATCAGGCGGCGATAGGTATAAGTAGATGCAATTTAGACGGTACTTTTATCGAGGTTAACGATAAACTTTGCGAAATAACCGGATATGCTCCGGAAGAGCTTATAAAAAAAAATTTCAGAGAATTGACATATCCGGAGGATATAGCTCCGGATCTTACATATATGAACAAACTTCTGAAAGGAGAGATAATTAGTTAGGAAAATGATAAGAGGTATATACATAATAAGGGTTCTTTGATATGGATATACCTTACAGTTCGTATAATTAGGGACGAAAATAACATGCCTCTGTACTTTATCGCTACTATAGAAGATATAACCGAAGAAAAAAAAGCGAGAGAAGGAGTAATATTTCAAAAAGAGAAAGCCGAAAAATATCTTGATCTGGCGGGAACTATACTTTTATCCTTGGACAGGAATGGGAATATAACACTTTTAAACAGGAAAGGGTATGATGTTTTAGGATATGACCGGGGCAGTCTTGTCGGCAAGAACTGGTTCGATAATTTTTTGCCGGTGGATGAATGCAAAGACGTCAAGAGGTATTTTGAAGATCTGATGGATGGGAAAGTAAAAAACAGGATTATGCATGAAAACAGAGTGCTTACCCGCAAAAAAGAAATCAGGATAATTAAATGGGATAATATCGTAATAAGAGACTCCGAAGGCAAGAGTACAGGGATACTTAGTTCCGGGGAAGATATAACCGAGAAAAAACAGGCACAAGAAAAGATAAGAAAGATACATAAACTTTATAGTGAAATATTCGAGACC
>CAYMTI010000183.1:0-3809 GCA_964393315.1 uncultured Planctomycetia bacterium | reverse complement strand
AGCCATGCGGTCATCCCTTAACTCTTCCCAGGCTTTATCCCGAAAAATGCTGAGCGCTTCCACCAATGATCCGGCAGCGCTATCGATTTCTTTTTCCCGGAGAAATATCTCCGAATCCTTTAACTTGATGTCTATAAGCATATTGACGGATACTCCCGGAATACCTCCGGCTTTGTGCAGCATATTTTTTGCCTTTTTAAGATCTTCCACTTTGGTATAAGCTTCGGCCAAAGCCATAAACACATATTCCCTTCCTGGTTCCTTCTCTCCCATACGGGACGATAATCTTTCCAGCCGGGAAACAACTTCTTTAGGCTCTCCTTCTCCCAATTTCCGGACTACCTGTTCCATAGCGTATTTCTTCCCGGCTTCCGGCATGTTATGCACCGCGTATAATATTTCTTCCAGAAAACGATCTGAATCGATATTAATCATATCGGATTCCTGAAGATCCAGGAGGATGAACTCTTTTGCCAGATTTATCTCAGCATCTTCATACTCAGTATCAAGGCTTTCAGCTGCTGGCTGTATCTCTTTTATCCTTTCTTCCTGATCTTTTTTCAGATCTTCTATTTTTAAGAACCTATCGGCCAGCAGCATAACATGGTCCAAATTTTTTTCTGCTTCCGCCAAACTAATTTTCTCTTCACTCATGCCGCCGAGTACTTCATCCAATCTATTAACATTCTGCGCGGCTTTTTCAAAATCACCGAGAGCGTTCTCATAGACATCGGCAAGCCGCCTTGTTACAATAAGATCAGTTCCTTCAAGCTCTTTACTTTTCCGCGCCTGTTCAAAATGAAACGCCGCCAAATCATACAATCCTTTTGTCTCATATATTTCAGCCAGCATAAAATGTGCCTCATAGTTATCCATATCAAGATCGACGGCGGCCTTATAATTTATCAGATCAAACGGATATTCATCCATATTCGCGGCTTTCATACTGTATAAGCGGCTCATAGCCTTTATTACTCTCTCTTTGTCGGTTCCCCGGGTCCATTCACTGTCCTTCAAAAAGCTTGCCCTGCCAATGATAACGTCTATTTCGTCCGGGGTAACATGCTGGTCAAATATCGCCTTCTCAACATCAATATTCAAAACTTCAGACCTGAGTTTCATTATCCGGGATCGCATTTTTCTACGTATGCTTTTCAGTGGTATTATCCATATAGTATCAAAAGCATCCAAAAGGTCTTCATCTATGTCCGCGGCGGATCTCTTTACTGCCGGAAAAATATCGCGTTTATCTTTGTCCTCAAGGTTTTGAATGTAATCGAAAGCCTTCTTAAGATCACTTACACGCCGGCTGAAACTCCCTACTTTCAGGCTTTTTATAGGGATGAAGACTCCGTACCAGGTACTTTTGAGTTCCATGCTCCTAAGGACATAAAGCTCCGCTATTTTCTTCTCCCATTGTTTTTTCCTCCCGGCATCTGATCTTATCGCTTTTTCAGCTATCTTTATGGCCTTTGATATGTTATCAAATCCGCCCAGTTCCAGATAACGATCCACTATCATTTTCTGAATATCCGCATCCCGGATCTCGGCCCCTTTTACTTTCCGTAGCTGCTTTTCTGCTTTTTTCCTTTCACCCAAAAGAGCATACGCTTCCGCGCTAACAGCTAGCGCCGCTTGATCTCCTTTTAATATCTTACGGAAAGGCCTTTTTTGTATAAGCTCTATAGTTTTTTTCGGGCTGCCATTGTCTATATAGATCCGTCCCAGGTTTACAATTATTTCACTGGCGTCTTGTTCGGTTACGATGGGACCGTATGCCTTCAATTCTTCGCTGGCCTTTTCATATCCCTTTCTGCTGAACAGAAATACCGGTTTTCTTAACAACATAAAATCCTTGGAAGAACGGATCAGGTCTTCTAACATAAGATCCAAACCCACGGTTTTCCCTGTCTTCATCAAAACAGATACTAACGCCAGAAGGGCTTTTGCCTGACGGGGCCCGGCGCGTACCGCCAGACGGGCGTATCTTTCCGCCACGGCATAACTACTCCCGGCTTTTACAATATCGCCCGCATCCTCATACTCTTTAGCTTTTTTCATAAATAGGCGTGACAGTTTAAGATATGTATCAACAACGTTCCTGTTATCATACAGACTTTCGTAAACTGAAGTTAACAGGATAAGTATATCAGCGTTCTCCGGATCCTTCCGTTCTTCTTCTTTCAGATCTCTCAAAGCGTCATGGGGCCTGCCCATAATAAGCTCCACTCTTGCTTTAACAAGTCTCGCTCCCGGAATATCGGGATCCAGAGCAAGCGCTGTCTTCGCGTAATTTAAAGCTGTAAGATAATCACCCTTTTGAAGAGCGTTCTCAGCCGCGCGGACAAAGCCCGCCGCTTCTTTCTTCTCGATTTGCAGGTTGTTAAATCTCCGCATCGTACCCCAGACACCTTCGGCAAGCATCATCCGTTTTTCAAAAATATCGATTTCATCCCATTTTTTATTCTTTCTTTCCAATTCAACCGTTATCCTCGAGATAAGAGGGACCTCCAGGTCCAGTAGAGGTGCCCCCGTTTCATATCTCTTGCCGTCTTTTGTAAGGTTTTCATTTAATCTTGAGCTAAGAACTCTCCTGATCCCATCTTCTTTCTTATCTTTGAACATTTCCGGATGCTCTTTAACCCCTATGATATCAAATATAATATCCTGCAGCTTAGTAAGAGCCGCGACCCTGAGCATATCATCCTTCCCTTTTTCCACTATATATCTCAAAGTTTCGATAAGTGCTTCTTTATCTCTCTCCATTTTCTTTGAATACTGATCCAGAAAATCCATCGAAACGAACTCCAGCCCTTCAACGCTTATTTTATCTTCACGCGGTTCCACCTGAGTAAGAACTTCGAGAGTTCCTTTTTCGTTAAGTGCTTCAAATATAATCCCGAACTTTAGGTCCTTTAAACGTTGATATTGCTCTTTTTTCTCTGTTATACCTAAAACATCCCGGATATCCCTCAAACGTTCTTCATTTTCAGATATCATATCAATCATGATCTTTCTCATATTAATATCATTCTTCCCTAAATTAAGGACAAACTCCCTGGCCTCTTCGCCCTGAACATCGTCCTCTTCCGAATCCATAACAATGGAAATAGCGTTGTTAATAAGCTCTCTTGCCTCCCTTGATACATTCTTTGAAGATCCGGCCGCGTTATCAAAAAATTTTATTTCTTCCTCAAGATATTCTATTTTTTCATCCTTTTCATCTCCTTCCAGACGCGTTTGGCCATGGTAAGACGATGTTCTTCAAATTTTTCGGGTGTACTTACAGTCCCCATTATCTTATGAAAAACCTCATTACTCGCTCTAATCTTGCGGATGACTTTATGGATCCAAGGTTTAGGCACATGGCAATCAGGACAGGTTGCTCTTACCCCGGTACGGTTGGAGTAGTGAATTGAGGGTTTGTACTCTTGGTAGACGTTTTCCTCCATCTCGTGACAACTGATGCAGAACTCGAGCTTGTTAGTGGCCTCCATTGCTGTGTTAAAGCCACCCCAGAAGATGATGCCCAGCAGAAAGAAGAGAATCGCACCGCCTACCGTGGCGCCCATTATGATTCTGCGGGAAAAGAAACTAGGGGGTTTTGTGGCGTTTGACATAGCACGATCCGGGAGAGTTTTGAATCAGTAGCTCGACGTGGTTTGGGGACGATCTCCCCTTCATTAACTGTCGCGACCAACCCGATTCAGATAATTAAAAAAAGGTGGGTATGGCGTTATATCCATACCCACCACCTTATTTTACGAGTGTAATATCAGGTTACGTGATTAACCCGATTGTAGACATTG
>CAYMTI010000182.1:0-3813 GCA_964393315.1 uncultured Planctomycetia bacterium | reverse complement strand
GCCCCGTATCCGGCTGGGATTTTCTAATTCGCCTTGAGTTTGCCGAGCCCGGGATGGTGAACGGTGCCGTGATACAATCCCCGGGGCTTACTTCCGCTCCGGCTATAGCCGTTATGGTTGCCGATATTTTAAAAAGGCACGGGCTTGGCCTGAAAAAGAAACTTTTTTTTCGACGCCATAGGAAAAAAACGCATCATTTATTCAACATTCCGTTATCAAAAACGGAAAAACTTATTAAAAAAGACCCTGCTTACGGTGATATTGTCTGCAGATGTGAAATGGTATCCAGAAAAGAAGTGGAAGAGGCGATAGCCCGGGGAGCCAGAACGCTTGAGGGGATAATGTTCAGGACCCGGGCGCAGGCAGGCAGGTGTCACGGAGGATTTTGTACTACGAGGCTTTTAAAGATACTATCGGAAATGACCGGCAGGCCTGTTACAGAGAGTACGAAAAGGGGGCTGGGTTCCGAGATCGTAAAAAAGGATAGATGTGATGTTTAACCGGGATCTTGTCATAGTCGGCGGCGGGCCCGCGGGGATAGCGGCGGCTGTATCGGCGTATGAAAACGGCGTCAGAGATATTCTTGTGATTGAAAGGGATCAGTACCTGGGAGGGATACTGAATCAATGTATACATCCGGGATTCGGCATAGAATATTTTAAAGAGGCGCTTACGGGACCGGAATACGCGGACAGGTTCATAAAGCTGATCAGGGGGATTCCTGAAATAGAAATAAGTATGAGGTCTTTCGGTGTTGAACTTACTAAGGAGAAGGTCCTTACTTTCCTGAAACCCGGGGAGATGTCTGTGGTGAAAGCCAAAGCCATAATAATGGCGACCGGCTGCCGGGAAAGGACGCGGGAAATGCTGCATATACCCGGGACCAGGCCTTCGGGAGTTTTTCCCGCCGGCCTGGCGCAAAAACTGATAAATATTGAAGGCTATCTGCCCGGCAGCGAAGTGGTAATAATCGGTTCGGGAGATATAGGTTTGATAATGGCCAGGCGCTTTTTTCTTGAGGGTGCTGCGGTAAAAGCTGTTATCGAAATACAAAAAGAGACCAGAGGTCTGGCGCGTAATATAGCGCAATGCGTTGAAGATTTTGATATTCCTCTTTATTTCAGCCATAAAGTGTCGATGATATATGGTAAGGACAGGGTCGAGGGAGTGAAGGTGATAAAAGTTGATGAAAAATTCCGGGAGATTGACGGGACACAGTTCGATATGTCCTGTGATACGGTTCTGGTATCTGTGGGGCTTATACCGGAAAATGAACTGATCGAGATGGCCGGAGTCCTTATCGATAAAAAGACGAATACGCCGGTATCATCGGGAGTCAATAAAACTTCCGTGCCGGGGCTGTTCGTGTGCGGGAATTCTTATAAGGTCTATGATATAGTCGATTCCGTTACTAAAGACAGTATTCTTGCCGGGAAAATGGCGGCCGAATATTTGAACGCGGTTTAAGGAGTAATAAATGATAAGAGAACTCATCTGCATAGAATGTCCCGCGGGCTGCCGTTTGAAAGTAGTCATCAAAAAACAAAAAGTATTGGATGTGACAGGGAATAAATGTCCCAAGGGTAAAAAATACGCGGTAAGTGAGGCGGAATCTCCGAAGAGGATACTTACTTCTACCGTTCTTGCAAGGGGCCTGGATCTGAAGATGATCCCCGTACGAACGGACAGGCCTATACCTAAAAAAGATGTTTTCAAGGGCATGGAAAAGATAAAAAAGATAATCGTGGGGCGTCCCTTGAGAACGGGCGATGTTATAAAAAAAGATTTTATGGCAGAGGGTGTGAATCTTATAGCTACGAGAGAATGTTCTTCATAAACTTTATAGCCTGGAATTAGAGAAAACAGATCCTTTGCTTAGCGACATAAAAGTTGTATAATTAGATCATGCTAAGATTTAACAGTGACGAGTTCCTGTCCGCGGAGTTTCAGGACGGGGCAGTTCTATTTTCTCTCAGGACCCATGAATCCTATATAGTCAACAAAACCGGATTTGCTGTGCTGCGGCTTTGTGACGGCAAGATGAGAAAAACCGATATTGTAGGTATTATAGCGGAGAAATACGCTGTGGACGTGAAAAAGGTTCGCGAGGATGTGGACGGGATAATCATTAAATATAAAAATCTTCATATCTTAAAGGGCAGATGACCGGGAGGTGCCATGGAAGGTAAAAAATATGTAAAGACCGCTCCGGATATAGTTTTCAGAGAGGAAGACGGCGGCGCTTTTTTGTTCAATTCCAATAATTGTTCGCTTAAAGGTATAAATGATACCGGGAAGCTTATCTGGGGGTTATGTGACGGTACTCGTACGCGTGAAGAAATATGTTCGGATCTGGCCAAGCAGTTTCTCTTAGAGGATACGGAGCAGCTCGAGAAGGATGTAAGGGAGTTCATAGAAGAGCTGAACAATATAGGATATGTTCGGGAGGAGGAATAAATATTATGTTCAAGCATTTGTCCGTTCCCATAAGGGTATCGCTGGCTTTAACTAATAAATGCAATCTTAATTGCAAATACTGCAGCGTGAACCCCCGGAGAGAAGGCCACGATGAGGATCTTTCGACAAGTGAATGGCTGGATCTTATAGATCATCTTGTCGAGGTAAAAGTTCTGAAGGTCTATTTGACCGGCGGAGAGCCTTTTTTTCGGAAAGATATATATGACATTATAGAATATATCGCAGAAAAACCGTTATGGATAGATGGGGTAAATACGAACGCTACACTGATAGACGGACCCGGAGCGAAGAGGTTGGGGGCAGGAAAGAAACACCTTAAATTTTCCGTCAGCCTGGACGGATCGATCTCTGAGATCCACGATAAAGTCCGGGGAAAAGGCGCTTTCAATAAGACAATGGAAGGAATAAAAAATCTGATTAACTATAACAATCAAGTCGTTACATATACCACAGTAAATAAACATAATATGGATGATATAGAAAATATCCTGAAACTCGGCAAGGGACTGGGAATAAGGTCGATGAAATTCAATCCTGTTATTATTATGGGGAACGCTTTGAAAAATAAGTATGAAGTCGGTTTGGATAAGGATGACATGAAAAAATTAATGCATAAAGTGCCTTACTTTATGGAGAATCATGAAGAATTTACTGGCATACTTCGGGATATGTATGAGATGGCCCTTAGACGGGAAAAAGAAGTTTCTTCTATCAAAGAGGATTCACCCGTCAGGACTTTTGTCGGGTGTAAAATGGCTATTTCTAATTGCGTAATAAGAGGGGACGGATGGGTGATACCCTGTGACCGTTTGTGGGACATCAAGGCGGGGAACATAAGAGAAGAAAGCTTTCTTGATATCTGGAACAATTCCAAAGTATTTAACGATATAAGGAAGAAATTCTCTGTTACGATAGATGTACTGGATGAATGTAAGGATTGTGAGTTCAATAAAATATGTACCGGCGGTTGCCCGGCGACGCTTTATGATATAACCGGGGATATCTGGGGGCATGATCATATAAGCTGTTTTAAGTTCATATCTGAATGCCTTTCTTGAAAGGATAAATATGTACAGACTGATAAGTTTATATTTATATCTTACGGATAATTGTAATCTCAGGTGCCGGCATTGCTGGATCGACCCGGAATGTTCCGATTCATGTGAAAAAGAACCGGTCAGTGTAAGCGTCCTGGAAAAAGCGATAGTGGAAGCTAAAGAGCTGGGGCTGGGCAGAGTGAAATTGACGGGAGGCGAACCCTTACTGAGAGAAGACATAGCCGATATAATAGAAATGCTGGATAAGTACGGGATGGTCGTTGATATCGAAAGCAAC
>CAYMTI010000181.1:0-3821 GCA_964393315.1 uncultured Planctomycetia bacterium | reverse complement strand
GTGGATCATCAGGGTTATGTGCTGGTGCGTTTGGGAATAACTCACTTAGTCGGGGATCTTGAACTTTGGGATAGCCCCGAAGCGGTTCAGTGGTCTGGAAAGTTCCTTGAGGAGAACTGGTTAAAAAAAGATCAGGAAATAATAGCCTTCAGTTTATCCGCGAGCGCGAAATGGAAGACTAAGAACTGGCCGATCGCGAAATTCGCGGAACTTGCCGATATGCTTGCTTCTAAAAGGTCGGCAAGAGTTTTGCTAACGGGAGCGAAAACTGATCGTTCGGTAGCGGATGAGTTCATTAAGATGACCGAAGCCAAACCTATAAATGCCGTTGGGAAGACGGATATAAACGGTATGATAAGTCTTATAAAAAGATGCGATGCCATGGTTACCGGAGACAGCGCCCCTATGCATGTCGCTTCAGCCGCCGGGGTTCCTTTTGTTGCCTTATTCGGTCCGACGGATCCGGAACGTCACTTGCCGAATTCAGGAAGATCCAGAGTAATATTCAAGAAAACAAGATGCGCTCCCTGTTATAAAACCGGTTGTCTTTTTGGATATAAATGTATGCGGGCAATAAAAACGGAAGAGGTTTTCAAGGCTGTAATTGATATAATACCCCGGGAACCGCTGAGAGCGTCTACGGGTGAAAATAAAGGTTAAAGGGACTAAGATAAAGGTTTGAGAACGGATCTGATGTTTGTCTTTAGTCTCATCACGGAGTAAATGATCTATGAAGATACTTTTGCTTACAACACATATAAATATCGGGGGGATAGGGATATATACTTTTACCCTTGCTAAAAATCTGAAAAAAGAGGGTTACGAAGTGATCATAATGTCATCGGGCGGGGAACTTGAGGATGAACTCGCACGTCAGGGCATAGAGCATATTTACGTTGATATAAAAACCAAATTCGAATTCGGGTTTAAGATTTGGAAAGTTTTGCCGTACTTGGTCAAAGTGTTGAGGGGCCGGAATATACAGATAATACACTCTCAGACCAGAGTGGCGCAGGTACTCTCCTTTTTTCTTCAAAAGATCACAGGGACGCCTTTTGTGTCTACCTGTCACGGTTTTTTCAACCATAAGAGGTTTTCAAGAAAGCTCTTTCCCTGCTGGGGAGAAAAGACAATAGCCATCAGTAAGAGTGTGGAAAAGCATTTGATAGAAGATTTTAAATTAGACCGGGACAGGGTTGTACAGATCTACAATGGAATAGAACTGGACAGGTTCCTTAACATAGGAAAAGAAAAGGATTATGTTTTTCTAGAACGGATAGGTTTTTTTTCTGATGATATCATCGTTGGGTCGATAGGAAGGCTTTCCCCCGTAAAAGGTTTTAAATATCTTATAGAAGGGTTCAATATGATAGCGCGGGATTATCCCAAGATAAAACTTCTTTTTATTGGAGAAGGGCCTGAAGAAAATGCGCTGCGTGATATGGTTTCAGGATACGGTCTTAATACCAGAGTGTTCTTTATGGGAGGCGGCGGAATGACCGATGAATATCTCCCCTTTTTCGATATTTTCTGTCTCCCGTCGGTCCATGAGGGGCTCGGACTGTCGATAATGGAAGCTATGGCCGCCGGGAAGACCTGCATAGCTAGTAATGTCGGGGGTATTTCCGAGCTTATACAAAACGATATTACCGGATTATTGTTCCCTCCCCGTGACCCCCGCAGTATAGCTGAAGCTATAAAAAGATTATTGGGTGAGCCTTCTCTTTGCGGAAAACTCGCGCTTAATGCCCGGGAAAAAGCGAAAAAAGATTTTTCCATATGTGATTCCGTTAGAAAGACCGCGGATATGTATGAGGAGGTCATAAAAAAAGGTAACGGTATATAAAATGGATGTTTCGGGAGAGGAGAAAAAGATACTTGTTTTTGAATTGAATTGGCTGGGAGATATACTTTTTTCTTTTCCTTTTTTGCGGGCGATAAGAAAAAAACTGCCGGAGGCATATATCTCTTGTGCGGTTGTCCCGCGTTACGCGGATCTGCTGATCAATAATCCATGGATAAACAATATTCATATCCTTTCAGACGATCACGGGCCGGGCGAGATCATAGAGAAAATAAAGTTTGTCAACAAGATCAAAAAAGAGAAATATGATATCTGTTTTCTTCTTAAGCCTTCCAGGACTAAAGCTCTGATGGCCTATTTATCCGGTATAAAGACCATTATAGGTTTTGGTGGAAAAAAGTCGAAGGTGAATCTTACCGTTAAAATACCGGCTTCGGATTCTCACCGTTCCGATCAGATACTATCACTTGCCGGCGCTCTGGGGGTTAAGGACGCGGACGAAAAATATGAGTATTTTATTAATGCTCCGGATGCAAAAAGATCGGTGGATATTCTCCGGGCTTCAGGCGGCGGGACGCGTCCGTCGATAGTTATTAATCCGGGAGGGAATTGGGACGCTAAAAGGTGGCCGCTGGACAAACACAAACGACTTGCGGAAAAAATGGTATCATCCTTCAAAAATGTCGAGGTTATTATTGCGGGATCGGAAAAAGATGTCGGGCTTGCGAATGAGATAGTTTTCTTTGTTAATAACAAAAGATGTTACAGTATAGCGGGAAAGACTAACCTTAATGAACTGGCGTCAGTATTCAGGAATAGCGTGCTTGTTATTAGCGCGGATTCCGGGCCGATGCATATGGCCTCGGCGGTCGGAGCGAGAACAATAGTTTTATTCGGGCCCACAGCAGTTAAAATAACCGGTCCGCGGGGAGTCAGGGAAAGTATTATTATCCGTAAGGATTGCGGTTGTAATATCCCTTGCTATACAGCAAACTGCGGAATGGATTTTGCCTGCATGAGAAATATAACGGTAGACGAAGTTTTCCGTGCGGCTAAAAAGATATTATTGGAAAATGGCATTTCATGAGGATAGATAAAAGCAGAATAAGAAGAATACTTTTTGTTTCTCTCAGCAATCTGGGGGATATTATTTTAACTACTCCTGTTTTCAGCGAGCTTGTGAATAATTTCCCCGGCGCGGAGATCGATGTTATCACCGGTGACCCCGGGGAGGAGATATTTTCTTTACATCCCAGTGTTAAGAATATAATGCGTCACGGTGAGCACAGGACATTTTCCCGCAGGATCTCCAGGGTCTTAGACTTGCGTAAAATCGGATATGATATGGTGGTCGATCTCAAGAGTTCAATGCTTCCTTATTTTATCGGAGCTTCGTATCGAAATAGCCCTATAAGATCTATGATGAACAAGTGTTTCGCCGGGAAAAGGCCTGTTTTGCATAAAGTTCAAGAACATCTTTATAAATTGAAGGCAATAGACGGGGCTCTTTCCAGGGGAGCCGTTTTTTTTATGCCGTTCGCTCCGGGGGATGAGGATAAGGCCGCTGATCTTATGGCAAGAGGAAAAGGACGGCTTCGCAAGGTGATAATAAATCCCGGGGCGAAAAGTCACCTTAAACGGTGGCCTGCCGAAAAATTCGCCAAATTATCCGAAATGCTTATAAATGAATGTGAATGTGATATTTTTATAACCGGTACAGCTGACGACTATGACACCAGAGATATTTTTATGGATACTGTTACCGAACCCGTGTTAGATATTTGCGGGGAAACGTCTCTCGGGACGCTTGCGGTGATTATGAAGAGGGCAGATCTTGTTATAACTAACGACAGCGCGCCGCTGCATTTAGCCAGCTCGGTGAATGCGCCTACTGTCGCTATATTCGGTCCTACAGATGAACGTAAATACGGGCCGCTTTCCGAAAAAAAACGGGTTGTAAAGCCTGAAAAGAAATGCCGGCCCTGTGAAAAAGCTTTATGTTCGATCGGGCCGGATG